>NZ_JAKUFT010000055.1:0-34062 GCF_022663605.1 Bacillus cereus group sp. BfR-BA-01379 | reverse complement strand
CCTTGAGGCCCTTGAGGACCAGTAGCGCCAGTAGCACCAGCTGGCCCCGTAGGTCCAGTAGGTCCTTGAATGAATGAAGCGGAATTAACTAAAGCAGTTTGTAATGCTGCTATTAATTTAAGAAGCTCTTGAAGTGTGCAAGGGTCGATTCGGAATAATTTTGTAATGTATAGTAAATAATTAATTAGATTCTGAAGCTCGATAAATACAGCGCTTGCTACGAAGGTTGGATTTTTTAATATAGTTATTAAATTTTTAATAATAGCTAACCCTTGTGCTTTCAGGGAGGAAGTAGCGTCTAGTGAACAAATAAATTTACTTAGTAGGTTCAATGTATCGATTAGATCTTCAATATTTTGAGGAGATGGATTTGCGAAAAGTTTTGGAATTATTTTTGTTAAATCGATAATAATCGCGCGGAATGTTCTAAGTTGTGCCTTAGTAACTGGGATTGATGGAGTATTTGGGATTCGTCCGGCGCTACTTGGAAAGCATGGTTTGGAGAATTTGTTCTGACTGTCGTTATAATGAGACATTAAATCTCTCCTTTCTCATGAGGATATGAACGAAACTCATCATAGTAGATGCAAAAATTAGTTAAATGGTCATAGTAAAATCGTTTGTTTAAAGAAAAAATAGAAAAAACGCCTTAGGATAAGGCGTTTTTTCTATTTTCTGCGTACTGATAATATCGTTTGAGTGAAACTTTTGATTTAAATCCAACTAATTTTATAATTTCTGATTCTGGAGTTTCTTTTTTTATTAAGTTTAAAATATAGGTGTTACGAAAGTGTTGTCCTGAGATTCCTTTACGTAAATTAGCTCTAGATACTTCAAGGCGAATCATTTTTTGGATAGCGATTTCTGTTAATCCCTTTGGTGCATCATTTTCGTATACCCATCTGTATGTTCCGCGATTAAAATCAAATGCAATAAATAATGGGTCATTACTATGGTATTTTGGACGAACGGGCTCTGGGATGCTTTTGTAATAAGTATATAGTTGTTTTTTGTCTTCGCTATTTAATGTAATTGTTCTTTCTATCCCTGCGGTCGCTGAGATAGATAATCTGTTCGTTTCAAAGTGGACGTGCTGCATGGTTAATGCTGTAAGTTCCTGTAAGGATAATCCGTAGTCGATTAATAAGTTTAAAATAGCGATATTGCGATCCATTAGTAAAGGGCGCACAGGACGTTGTTTTTCTGAAAGTCCTTCTAATGAAGTGACTATATGCTTTAATCTTTTTTCTTCATCAGATGAAATGAAATCCTCATTACGAAGTGTGCGGTCTGGTTGAATAGAAATTTCCATGTTCTTTAATGGATTAGGGATGTTTAGAAAGTGATGCATTCTATTTAATACAATAAATACACGATGCATCGTTTTCTCTGAGTAATGTCGATTCTTTTTTAAATCGGAAAAGTAATCTTCATAGTCTTTTGTACAAAGTGTAGCCCATATATTACTGGAAGGGAGCTTTTTGTTTTTTTCTAACCAATGTCCGAAATCTTCAATGTCATAAACATAACGTTTAATGGTTGAAGGTTTGCGGCCTTTATTCAATAAAAAAATAGAAAAGGCTTGTATTGTATCATGGAATTCCGTTGTCTCCATAGTCCCACCACCTTCATTATTTCTTATATTATAGCAAACTTTTCTGAAAATAGTCATTTGCAAGGGAGACGGGAATAATAATATTTGGTGAGTGGATAAAGTGAAACTTTAATCAGGGGGTATTTGTCTATCCCCTTTGATTATTAGTTGAACCAATCGGGCATTTACAGGCAGTTATCTTTCGTCTAACTTCCTCGCGTTTGCTGAATTTTGAGGTGGGAGTCTTATTGCCTGTTCATGCAGGATAAAATGAGGTGATTGTATGGAACAATCGATGCGAAAGAAAAATAATAATCAAATTAACATTGTGTTAAATCATCGAAAGAAAATTTCTTTACCGGCTGCGGAAAATAAAACGGTAATTTCAAGTGAAACTACTACGAAACATGAGATGCTGCAAAGAATTGAAGAAGAGATGGGAAAGCTCGTTGGAATGGATGATATAAAAAAGATAATAAAAGAAATATATGCTTGGATTTATGTGAATAAAAAAAGACAAGAAATAGGGTTGAAGTCTGAGAAACAAGTACTCCATATGCTATTTAAGGGAAATCCGGGTACAGGGAAGACAACTGTTGCTAGAATGATAGGGAAATTGTTGTTTGAGATGAATATTCTATCAAAAGGGCATTTAGTTGAAGCTGAACGTGCGGATCTTGTAGGGGAATACATCGGTCATACAGCTCAAAAAACAAGAGATTTAATAAAAAAAGCAATGGGAGGTATTTTGTTTATTGATGAGGCGTATTCATTAGCGCGAGGGGGAGAGAAAGATTTTGGGAAAGAAGCAATTGATACGCTCGTAAAACACATGGAAGATAAACAACATGGTTTTGTATTAATTTTAGCCGGATATTCAAGAGAGATGAATCACTTTCTTTCGTTAAATCCAGGGCTGCAATCCCGTTTTCCATTTATAATTGAATTCGCGGATTACTCAGTAAATCAGCTGTTAGAAATTGGGAAGAGGATGTATGAAGAGCGTGAATACCAGTTATCGAAAGAGGCTGAATGGAAATTTAGGGATCATTTACATGCTGTAAAGTACTCGTCGCAAATTACATCGTTTAGTAATGGACGATATGTACGGAATATTGTTGAAAAATCGATTCGTACACAGGCTATGCGCTTGTTGCAAGGGGATACGTATGATAAATATGATTTAATTGGGATATCAAGTAGCGATTTGATGCTTGAAGAGGAGACGCACAGTACGTAAACTGTGCGTCTGTTTTTTCTTTATAAGTGCTTGTACTATTTTTTTGCTTTTTCTTGATAAGATTTATGGAAGCGCTCCATTTTAGCGCTTTTTTCGTGTGCAGAATTAGGATCATGTCCAATTTGATCTACTGAGCTTTTTTGAGCACCTTTATTAACATGGTTTGTCATTTATATTCACCTCGCTTTGAGGATTAGTATAAACATTATGTAAAGAAAAACTCGTTAGAAAAGAAAAACCTCTTTACGATCTGTAAAGAGGTTGGATTGCTATTTATGCACTGAACGTTCGTTTGTGTCGATACGTCTATGTGGTAAATGCCATTTGTAATGAATAGAAACCATGCGGAAGCAAACAATTAAAATGAATAAGGTGTATAAAGCCCAATCACTAACAATAATTTGAGCGCCGATTAAGAAACCTGCTAGAATCGTCCAAAAAGCATATACTTCAGCTCGAAGGACGAGAGGTTTTCTACGGGCTAAAAGATCGCGGATAATACCGCCGCCAATGCCAGTTAAAACAGCTGCTACGATTGTAGCGCTAATTGGTAAATTTAATTTCTGGGCATATAATGCTCCTTGTACGGCAAATGCTGATAAGCCGATAGCATCAGTGATGTTTTCCCACTTTTTCCAGTGTCTAATTAATTTATTTGGAAAAAGAAAAATAATTGTCATTGATAAAAGTGCGATTTGGAATAACATGTCTTGTTGCCAAAACGCGACAATCGGATAACCGATTAATAAATTACGAAGGGCACCTCCCCCAAATGCGGTCGCCATTCCTAAAATATACACCCCGAAAATATCATAATCCTCTTCCATTGCAACAATGGCCCCGCTTAGTGCGAAAGCAATTGTGCCTATGATGCTAAAAATCTCCCATGCCATGAATTTTCTCCCCCGCTAACTAGATGAAATGTGCTTCCTCTGCTATTATATTAGAAGGTTTAAATTTCGAAAAGGATGAGTGAACATATTTGATGGAAGAAAAAGAAAAAGTCATATTAGTGGGCTGTCAATTGCCGCAAGAAGATGATGAAAAATTTATGCATTCCATGAAAGAGCTTGCATCGCTAGCGAAGACTGCGCGAGCAGAATTGTTAGTGTCTACAACGCAAAAACGACCGAAGTTTCATCCGGCGACGTATATAGGTAAAGGTAAATTAGAAGAGCTTACAATGTTAACTGAAGAATTAGAACCGGATGTTATTGTATTTAATAACGAATTAACGCCGAGTCAAATTCGGAATTTATCCTCAGTATTAGATGCGAGGGTAATTGATCGAACGCAACTCATATTAGATATTTTTGCGCAACGTGCGAAGTCGAGGGAAGGTAAGCTTCAAGTAGAGTTAGCTCAGTTGCAATATACAATGCCGCGTCTTATGGGGCAAGGGTTGTCTTTGTCACGTCTTGGTGGTGGTATTGGGACAAGGGGACCAGGTGAGACGAAACTTGAGACGGATCGACGTCATATTCGATCACGTATTGATGAAATAAAGAAACAACTTGCAGTTGTTGTGGAGCATCGAAAAAGATATCGTGAGAGAAGAAAAGATAATAAAGTATTTCAAGTTTCGTTAATAGGATATACGAATGCGGGGAAATCTACGCTGTTTAATAGATTAACGGAAGCTGATACATTTGAAGAAAACTTGTTGTTTGCAACGCTAGATCCGACAACAAGGAAGATGCCATTACCTTCTGGTTATACAGTATTACTAACTGATACGGTTGGTTTTATACAGGATTTGCCCACGTCATTAATTGCGGCTTTTCGTTCGACATTAGAAGAAGCTGGTGAAGCGGATGTTATTTTACATGTAGTTGATTCTGCAGATCCTAACTATATAGGGCATGAGAAAACTGTAAAGCAATTATTGTCAGAACTTGAAATTAATCATATTCCTATTATTACGTTATATAATAAAAAAGATGAATTACATCAAAATTTTATTCCGTTTCCGAAAAATGACTTCTTAATGACTAGTGCTTTTGAAGAAAATGATTTATTACATATAAAAGAAGCGATAGAAACGACAATGAAGGAAGAAATGAATTGTTATCAAGTGGAAATTCCTCCGAGTGAAGGTAAGTTGTTAACGTTATTGAAGACGGAAACACTTTTAACAAAGATGGAGTTTTTAGAAGATAAATTTGTATATGATTGCGTAGGGTATATTTTTGCTCATTCATCGCTTAATGTGCAATTAAAGAGATTTTTAGTGGAAGAAGGAGAAAATTAAAATGTTTGATCGTTTGAAAAATGGAGAAAAAATTGCTCCAATCGTAAAAGAAGTAGAAAGCCAAATTACAGAAGTACATAAACGTGCGGATGAAGTAATTGAAAGTAATCAGTTTCGTGTATTAGAAAGTTTTCGCAAACATAAAATTAGCGATTCGCATTTTATTCCGACGACAGGTTACGGTTATGATGATATTGGCCGTGATACGTTAGAAAAAGTGTATGCGGATGTATTTGGAGCGGAAGCTGGTCTTGTTCGTCCACAAATTATTTCAGGTACTCACGCTATTTCTACAGCGTTATTCGGTATTTTGCGTCCAGGAGATGAGTTATTGTACATCACTGGCAAGCCGTATGATACGTTAGAAGAAATCGTTGGTGTACGCGGAAAAGGTGTAGGTTCATTTAAAGAATATAATATTGGTTATAATGCAGTTCCGCTTACTGAAGAGGGGCTTGTTGATTTTGGAGCTGTTGCGGCTGCAATTCATAGTAATACGAAGATGATTGGTATTCAGCGCTCAAAAGGCTACGCTACTCGTCCGTCATTTACTATTTCTCAAATTGAAGAGATGATAGCGTTTGTTAAAGAAATTAAACCAGATGTTGTTGTATTTGTAGATAATTGTTATGGCGAGTTTATTGAAGAGCAAGAGCCATGTCATGTTGGTGCAGATTTAATGGCAGGTTCGCTTATTAAGAACCCTGGTGGTGGAATTGTTAAAACTGGTGGTTATATCGTTGGTAAAGAACAGTATGTTGAAGCGTGTGCATATCGTTTAACATCTCCAGGAATTGGTGCGGAAGCGGGGGCATCTTTATACAGTCTGCAAGAAATGTATCAAGGTTTCTTCTTAGCGCCGCATGTAGCGGGACAAGCACTAAAAGGTGCGATTTTTACAGCTGCATTTTTAGAGAAGTTAGGAATGAATACATCACCAGCATGGAATGCGCCACGAACAGATTTAATTCAGTCTGTTCAATTTGATGATAAAGATCGTATGATTGCATTCTGCCAAGCGATTCAATATGCATCTCCGATTAATTCTCACTTCACTCCATATGCCAACTATATGCCGGGTTATGAAGATGATGTAATTATGGCTGCGGGAACGTTTATTCAAGGTGCAAGTATTGAATTGTCAGCTGATGGTCCAATTCGTCCGCCTTATGTTGCTTACGTGCAAGGTGGGTTAACTTATTCACATGTAAAAATTGCGATTTGTTCTGCAATTGATGCATTAATTGAAAAAGAATTATTAACAATTTCTTAAGGGGAAGCTGTCGATTTCGACAGCTTTTTTCTTGTGAAAGTAATGATTTATTTCATTAGAAAAAAGAATGAAAAAATTTATAAAAAATCATGTAAGAAAAGCTAACATCTATTGACACTAAACATAACATGGTATAAAATGAGAAGCAGTTAAGGCGAAGGAGGAACTGAAACAATGAAAGAAGATAGACGTTCTGCCCCGCTGTTTCCTATTGGTATTGTTATGGATTTAACACAATTATCTGCACGTCAAATTCGCTACTATGAAGAGCATAATCTTGTTTCTCCAACCCGTACAAAGGGGAATCGTAGATTATTTTCATTTAACGATGTAGATAAGTTGTTAGAGATTAAAGATTTATTAGATCAAGGCTTGAATATGGCTGGTATTAAACAAGTGTTACTAATGAAAGAAAATCAAACAGAAACAGTGAAAGTAAAAGAAGAAACGAAAGAAATTTCAAAAACTGAGCTTCGCAAAATACTTCGAGATGAACTACAACATACAGGTAGATTTAATCGAACTTCATTGCGACAAGGGGATATTTCAAGGTTTTTTCACTAAAGAGAACTGATTCTGAAGGTGTTTAGAGGGACTAAGGAGGAATTTATAATGGCTAGGTACACAAAAGAAGATATTTTCCGTTTGGCGGAAGAAGAGAATGTAAAGTATATCCGTTTACAATTTACAGACCTTTTAGGAGTAATTAAAAACGTAGAGATTCCAGTGAGACAATTAACGAAAGCTCTTGATAACAAAATGATGTTTGATGGATCTTCGATTGAAGGTTTCGTACGTATTGAAGAATCTGATATGTATTTATATCCTGACTTAGATACTTGGGTAATTTTCCCATGGACTGCTGAAAAAGGTAAAGTTGCACGTCTAATTTGTGACATTTACAATGCAGATGGCACTCCATTTGATGGAGACCCACGTAACAACTTAAAACGTGTGTTAAAAGAAATGGAAGCTTTAGGATTCTCAGATTTCAATCTTGGACCAGAGCCAGAATTCTTCCTATTTAAAGTAGATGAAAAAGGAAATCCAACATTAGAATTAAACGATAACGGTGGATACTTCGACCTTGCGCCGATGGATCTAGGGGAAAACTGTCGTCGTGATATCGTTCTTGAACTAGAAGAGATGGGCTTTGAAATTGAAGCATCTCACCATGAGGTTGCTCCAGGGCAACACGAAATTGACTTTAAATATGCAAATGCAATTCGCTCATGTGATGACATTCAAACATTCAAACTTGTTGTAAAAACAATTGCTCGTAAACACGGTTTACACGCAACATTTATGCCGAAACCATTATACGGTGTGAACGGTTCAGGTATGCACTGTAACTTATCACTATTCAAAAATGGTGAGAACGTATTCTTCGATCAAAACGGTGACTTACAATTAAGTGATGATGCTCGTCACTTCATCGCAGGTATTTTAAAACACGCACCAGCATTTACAGCGATAGCAAATCCAACTGTAAACTCTTACAAACGTTTAGTACCTGGATACGAAGCTCCTTGTTACGTAGCATGGTCTGCACAAAACCGTAGCCCATTAGTACGTATCCCTGCATCTCGTGGTATTAGTACACGCGTAGAAGTACGTAGTGTTGACCCAGCTGCAAACCCATATTTAGTAATGGCTACATTATTAGCAGCAGGTCTTGATGGAATTAAAAACAAATTAACTCCACCAGCTGCAGTAGACCGTAACATCTATGTAATGACAAAAGAAGAGCGCGAAGAAGCAGGTATCGTTGACTTACCAGCAACATTAGCGCAAGCATTAGTTACATTACAATCTAATGAAGTAGTATGTGGTGCACTAGGAGAGCATTTACTTGAGCACTTCATCGAAGCGAAAGAGATTGAGTGGGACATCTTCCGTACGCAAGTTCACCAATGGGAACGCGATCAATATATGTCTCTATACTAAGAGAGAGAAAAGCCTTGATACTACGGTATCAGGGCTTTTTTTATTTATGGGCAAATAGAGGTTTGTGAAATGAACTGGATGGGTGCCCGCAAAAAAGTCATGTGGATTATTTAAAATGCGTGCTAGCTATGAATGAAAATGTAAAAGTTGAAATATGAAGTGGGTGTATTTAATTCGAAAATTAAGTATCGAAAAATATAGTACCTTGCAATGAATAATACTAAGTGGTATATTATGGATATAACGGGTACCGTGTATTGAACAGTACTGAAATGAGAAAGGGGGATTGACTTTGAACGTTCAGTTTAAAAAAGGTGTGTTAGAACTGTGTGTTTTGGCACTTGTGAAACGTAAAGATTGTTACGGTTATGAACTTGTTCAGCAAATCTCAAATAAATTTTTAATATCGGAAGGGTCAGTGTATCCATTATTACGTCGTTTAACGAAAGAAGGGTATTTTCAAACGTATTTGAAAGAATCTACGGAGGGGCCGCCTCGTAAATATTATCAACTAACTGAGCAAGGGGAAACACAACTGAATTTGTTAGTAACAGAGTGGCGTGATTTTGCAAAAGGCGTACAAGAAATTATTGAAGGGGTGGAGTGGGATGAGTAAAGAACAGTTCCTTAAAGAATTATCGAGTCATCTTAGAAAGTTACCGGAAGAAGAGAGGAAAGATATTTTATTTGATTATGAAGAGCATTTTCAGTTTGGGATAGAAGAAGGAAAAACTGAATCGGAAATAATAAAAGGCCTTGGCTCTCCGAAAGTAATTGCGAAAGACTTACTTGCTTTATATCGCTTTGATGAAATGAAAAAGGACCCATCTACTTCGAATATAACAAGGGCTGTCATGGCAGCGATTGGACTTAGTTTGTTTAATTTCATTATTGTATTAGGACCGTTAGTTGCCATTATCGCTTTTATATTTTCTTTTTGGGTTGGTGGGATTGCTAGTGTAGTGACACCATTTTTTGTTATTGCAAAAGTATTTATGGGTACTTTTATATGGTTGGATGTATTCGTTAGTATAACGTTTGTTGGAGTAGGTTTGTTGTTATGTATTATCGCTTATTATAGTACGAAGTGGTTTAAAAAGTTATGCGTACGTTATGTGTTATGGAACTTCAAAATGATAAAAGGGGAGTAGATGATGAAAAAAATATTGTTAGTAGCAATTGCTTGTATCATTATTGGAGTAATAGGGATTTCGCAAACATATGAAAAAGCAGTACAAACTGCAGAAAAAGGAAACAAAGAAGATGTTATTAAAAACGAAACATTAAAAAATATAGAAGTTAAGTTAGACGCTGGGGATATTGTTGTCCAAAAATCTCCCGACTCTTCTTTTTATGTAAAGTACACAGGAGATGCACGTAAACAAGAGGTTCGTATTGCCGAAGATGGTGACACATTAAAAATTATTGGGGAAAGAGAAAAAGGTGCTTCATTTGATTTTTCTTTTTACGATTTTAGGTTTCAAACTTCTACAATAACTCTCCTCGTGCCTGAACGTTCTTACCAAGAGATAAAAGTCAATTCATCCGCTGGACAAATAGAGATAAGTGATGTGAAAAGTGAGCGTGTAAGTGTTGGGACACTGGCTGGAGAAGTAGATTTGAAACATGTCACAGCTAAGAGTGTGGAGGGATCTACAAAAGCTGGTGAGGTGAACTTTAAAAAAGTAATAGGGAAAGTAACGGCGAAGTCGGCTAGTGGGGAAGTGCATATTATGGATCATGATCCTAAATATGATGTAGAGGCAAGCTCAACTGCTGGTGATGTAGATATAACTTTATTGGAAAAACCACAAGATGCAGTTATAACGGGGCAAAGTGCTGCTGGCGACGTGATGATTTTTAATGAAGAAAATAAAAATATAACGATTGGCAATGGTAGTAAA
The DNA here is from genome assembly GCF_022663605.1 of Bacillus cereus group sp. BfR-BA-01379. Taxonomy (NCBI): domain Bacteria; kingdom Bacillati; phylum Bacillota; class Bacilli; order Caryophanales; family Bacillaceae; genus Bacillus; species Bacillus cereus group sp. BfR-BA-01379. The sequence continues at coordinate 23,853 of NZ_JAKUFT010000055.1, read as the reverse complement.
AAGATTAGTGGTAAAACAGCTGCTGGCGATGTGACGATTGAAACTCGTTCGTAAGAAATAGAATGTATGAAAATCTATCAAAATACAAAAAAGAAGATAATTACCGTATATAAATAAGGTAATTATCTTCTTTTATTATTCTTAATGTAAATCACGATATACGCCAATTACTTTTCCGATAACTGACACTTGTTTTAAAATGATAGGTTCTAATGAAGAGTTTTCCGGTTGTAGACGGAAATGGTCTTTTTCTTTATAGAAACGTTTAACAGTCGCTTCGTTATCTTCTGTTAAAGCGACTACAATTTCACCGTTGTATGCAGATTGTTGTTGGCGAACAACAACTAAATCCCCATCAAAAATACCAGCTTCAATCATACTATCTCCAGAAATACGTAGCATAAACACTTGGTCTGCTCCAGCAACAATGCTAGCTGGAAGTGGGAAGTGATCTTCTACACTTTCAACTGCTGTAATCGGTAATCCAGCAGTAACTTTTCCGATGATTGGAACTTGAATAACAGATTGTGTTTCTGTATCCATTCGATCGTCACCTAAAATTTCAATTGCTCGTGGTTTTGTTGGATCGCGTCGAATATATCCTTTTTCTTCTAGTCGTGATAAATGTCCGTGCACTGTAGAACTAGAAGCGAGGCCGACTGCTTGACCAATTTCACGTACGGAAGGTGGATATCCTTTTTCTTGTACTTTTAGCTTAATAAAGTCGAGAATGTCTTGCTGGCGTTTCGTTAACTTTTCCATGTTTTCTAACACCTCGTTTTCTTTCATTTTTCTTATTAATAAGTATAACATGCGAAAAAACATTCTACAAACATAAGTTCGAACAAAAGGCAAATTTATGTTACACTGGAGGGAAATAATAGTGAGAAAGAGGGGGTCATAATGAATGCAATTATTTATGTGCGTGTGAGTACAACGAAAGAAGCGCAAGAAACGTCATTATTACGTCAAAAAGATGAATTGTTGCATTTAGCTGAGCGCTATCAAATGAATGTTGCTAAGGTAATTGAAGAACAGGCTAGTGGGTATACGATTGAACGTGACGGTATATTAGAAGTGCTAGATACAATTCGAGATGAACAAATTGATGTGCTACTCATACAAGATGAAACGCGCCTTGGTAGGGGGAATGCAAAGATTGCATTAATGCACTGTTTACATAAAGAGGGAATAAAGGTATACACGCATACGCATAATGGAGAATTACAATTATCGGATTCTGATTCGATGGTATTAGATATTATTGGTATTGTTGAAGAGTATCAAAGAAAGATTCATAACTTGAAAATTAAACGTGGTATGCAGCGTGCAGTAGAAAAAGGTTATCGTCCAGAAAATAATTTGAAGAATCGTCATTTAAGTGTAGGACGAGAGAAGAAAGAAGTGCCAATTGAGGAAATTGTACGTTTACGCCGGAATGAATTAACTTTTGAAGAAATTGCAGCAACACTTCGTGGTTTTGGTCATGATGTTTCAAAAGCAACTGTACATCGAAGATATGTAGAATATACAAAGCAATTGCTTGATAAAGAGGACTAACTATTGTATGATAATAATCAGTTTTGAGTAAAAGGGGGATTCGAGATGCAAAGTCACGAACTCATTGAACGCATTAACTTCTTAGCGAAAAAAGCAAAAGCTGAAGGTTTAACTGAAGAAGAACAACGTGAGCGCCAATCGCTACGTGAACAATATTTAAAAGGATTTCGTCAAAATATGTTAAACGAACTTAAAGGAATTAAAGTTGTTAACGAAGAAGGTACTGATGTTACGCCGGCGAAATTAAAAGCTTTAAAAAAGCAAGATAATGCAAAATTAAACTAAAAGATGGGCGAAGCCCATCTTTTTTATTTATTATATCGGTTATTTAATAACTTTCCAGTTATTATTGACTGTTGCCTCTATCTTTTGGTGCTTCAATATATAGTTAGCAATAAGTTCAGACATATCTGTTGATATGTCTTTTATTACGGGCTTATTTTGAAACATAAAGAAGTTTCCTCCGCCGCTAGCGCGATAATTATTCATAACGACGTCATATTCTTCATCCATATTAAGAGGAGCACCTTTATACTGTAAAGATTCTACTCTCTCCCCAATAGGTTTGGAAATGTTTAATACGTACGAAATCCCTTCCCACATATCGTAATTATAGTGTTGTGGCTTCGGTTCTATAAAGGTAGGGTTTACGATAATAGCTCCATCTGCATGTAATGTGAAATAAGAAGCAGAGAGTTCAAGGGCATTTTTTATATCTGCTCCAGTTATTCTAATTACTTGTAATGTATTTGGATAAATATAATTAGAAACGATGTCACGCATTGTTACATGATCAGGGAAACCTGGAGATGTATTATGGAATAAGCTTGTACAAGAAATAGAAACATTAGCTATATCCATCTGTACTTTATTTATGAATTCAATAAAAGGATGGTCTTGCAAACGAGTTTGCATAGCGTCTGAAATTTGCATATCTCCATAGATTAGTCCAATAGGTTGATCGAGCCAATTTTGTGTTTTCTCTTCATAATTGGTAACCAAGGAAAGCATATGTTGATCCGCCGCAATTCCTCGCACGGGCAATAATTGTGAATAAATCTCTTTTTTTACCCATTTTTGTTCTATTTTCTCGAATGTTACTGTTATTTTCCCGAGGGAGTGTCCATTGCATCCGGTCTGTAAAACTGTTACACCATTTATTACGGTGTGAGCGATTTCCCGGTGTTGGTGGCCTGTTAGTAAAATATCTATGCCTTCAATTTCATGGCACATTGCATAACCTTGGTTTTCACCTGTTAAAACTTCAGTCGGTACCCCGGTTTGTAAATCGCATTCAAATCCTCCATGATACGCTACGACTAGTAAATCTGGTTGCTCTTGTTCGCGAATGTAAGAAACCCATTTTTTTGTTGTTTCTAATGCATCATCAAATTGTAGATCTTGAATGTGATGAGGTTGTTCCCAATTAGGAATGTAATGCGTTGTCATCCCTAAAATAACAATTTTTATATTTGATTCAATATGTTTTATTATATATGGTTTCCCGAAATAAGGTTCTTTTCTGTTTGTATCTAAAATATTTGCTGATAGATACGGGAAGTTCGCAGTAGAAATAGCATGATTTAATACGTCCATTCCATAATTAAATTCATGATTCCCAATAACTGCAGCATCATAACGTAAATAGTTCGCTAATAAGGACATTGGATTTTTTTTATCTTTTGCATATGTAGCGTAATGATAAGTGAAGGGTGTTCCTTGTATGAAGTCGCCGTTATCAATTAAAAGAACGTTTCTATTTTGGGAACGTTCTTTTTTTATAAGAGTAGAAATTTTAGCTAAACCAATTTCAGCTTTGGAGTTATCTTGGTAGTGAATTGGATAAACAGTACCGTGTATATCACTTGTTAATAAGATGTTTAAAGTTACAGTTTGATTTTGATTCAATATCATTCACCTTTTCTATTGTTATCTACTAGTTAAGCATATCAAATATATGAAGAGAATTTTAATGAGAATGTATAGAATGTGTAAAGATTCTGTAAATAAGCAATTATTAATAAAAATGTGTGATATATTTCTTCATGTTTACGGAAGGTAATTTATAACAATAAAAATGGAGGCTTTAATATGTTGAAAAAAGTTTTTGCAATGAGCACGACAGTTGTACTGGCGGCGGGATTATTAAGTGGCTGTGGAACGAAGGAATCTAGTGCAAGTAAAACTGAAGATACGAAAAAAGGTTATGTACCGAAGACGTTAAATGTACAATTTGTTCCTTCTCAAAATGCAGATACGTTAGAGGCAAAGGCGAAACCATTGGAAAAGCTATTAAGTGATAAATTAAATATCCCGGTAAAAGTTAGTATTTCAACGAATTACAATACAATTGTAGAAGCGATGGCATCTAAGCAAGTAGATGTAGGATTTTTACCACCAACAGCATATGTGCTAGCACATGAGAAAAAGGCTGCAAACGTAATTTTACAAGCACAACGTTTTGGGGTAGATGATGAAACCGGAGCTCCTACAAAGGATTTAGTAGACTTTTATAAATCTGAGTTTGTAGTTAAGAAGGATTCAAATATTAATAGTGTAAAAGATTTAAAAGGTAAAAAAATTGGTTATCAAGATGTAACGTCATCAGCTGGATACGTATGGCCTGCGGCTGTATTGTTAAAAGAAGGTGTTGATCCATTAAAGGATGTGAAACCTGTTACATTAAAAGGTCACGATCAGTCGCTTATTGCTCTTTTAAATGGTGATGTAGATGCTGCTGTTGTATTCCAAGATGCTCGTAATATTGTAAAAAAAGATTATCCAAATATATTCGACCAAACGAAAATAGTGAAATTTACAGAGAAGATTCCAAACGATACGATTTCAGTACGCTCTGATTTAGATGAAGAGTGGAGTAAGAAATTACAAGATGCTTTCATTGAAATAGGAAAGAATGAGGAAGGTCACAAAATCATTAAAGAAGTATATTCACATGAAGGATATGTTAAATCGGATGATAGTAAATTTGATATCGTTCGTGAATATGGAAAGAAAGTAAAAACGCAATAATACATATGAAAATGACAGCTAACTGGAAGGATATGTTTTCAGTTAGTTTGCCGTTTTGATTACATAGAAGGTAGGTAAGATGTGTGATAGAGTTTCGAAATGTCTCCAAATTGTATCCGAATGGTACAAAAGGATTAAATAATATAAACTTGAACATTCAAAAAGGTGAGTTTGTTGTAATGGTAGGGCTATCCGGGGCTGGAAAGTCTACACTTCTCAGATCGGTAAATCGACTTCATGAGATTACAGAAGGCGAAATTATGATTGAAGGTGAGTCTATTACTGCTGCGAAAGGAAAAGGCTTACGACGCATGCGCCGAGATATTGGTATGATTTTTCAAAGTTTTAACCTTGTAAAGCGATCAACGGTATTGAAAAATGTATTAGCTGGCCGTGTTGGATATCATTCGACTTTGCGCACAACGTTAGGTCTATTTCCAAAAGAAGATTTGGAGCTTGCCTTTCAATCGTTAAAAAGGGTGAATATTTTAGAAAAAGCATATGCGCGAGCTGATGAATTATCAGGGGGACAACAGCAACGTGTATCGATTGCTAGAGCGTTGGCGCAAGAAGCAAAAATCATATTGGCGGATGAACCTGTTGCGTCGTTAGATCCGCTAACAACGAAGCAAGTATTAGATGATTTGAAAAAAATTAATGAAGATTTTGGGATTACAACAATTGTAAACTTACACTCTATTGATTTAGCTAGGCAATATGCGACACGCATTATTGGATTGCATGCAGGAGAAATTGTTTTTGATGGTTCAGTAGAAGAGGCAACGGATGAAAAATTTGCTGAAATTTATGGAGACGTAGCGCAGAAAAGTGAATTATTAGAGGTGGCAGTTAAATGAATGACGTGACGATATACTCGAAATCGATACCGAAGCCGCCGAGTAAGTTGAAACATATGTTAACAGCTATTCTAGTCATTTTGCTGTTGTGGGGAAGTAGTGTACAGGTCGACGCATCATTTTCAAAACTAGTAGTTGGTTTTCCTAATATGATTGATTTGTTAAAAGAGATGGTGCCGCCTGATTGGAGTTATTTTCAAGTTATTACAACTGCGATGTTAGATACGATACGTATGGCGATTATTGGGACGACTTTAGGAGCGATTTTAGCTATTCCACTGGCACTATTAGCGGCAAGTAATGTGTTTACTAGTACATTCTTGTACGGTCCAGCTCGATTGGTTTTAAATTTTATCCGAACGATACCAGATTTATTATTAGCGGCAATTTTCGTAGCTATTTTTGGAATAGGGCCGCTTCCAGGTATTTTGGCTCTTACTTTTTTCTCAATTGGGCTCGTGGCGAAATTGTTGTATGAGTCAATTGAATCGATTGATCCAGGTCCATTAGAGGCGATGACAGCAGTAGGAGCAAATAAAGTGCAATGGATTGTGTATGGGGTAATTCCGCAAGTGAAAGCACATTTTGTCTCCTATGTTCTTTATACATTTGAGGTAAACGTACGTGCGGCAGCTGTTTTAGGTTTAGTAGGGGCAGGCGGTATAGGATTATATTATGACCGTACACTTGGGTTTTTACAATATCAACAAACTGCATCTATTATTATCTATACCCTTGTTGTTGTATTGTTAATTGATTATGTAAGTACATTGTTGCGGGAGAAATTATAATGAGTAAAACGACGTTAATCGTACCAAAACCGAAGAAACCGAGTGTGTATCGCTGGTTTATTTTTATAGCACTTGCATTTGTTTATGTATGGGCTTTTTCAGGAGTCCCGTTAGAGGGAATAAAGGATACGGCAGGGGAAATTACAAAAGCAATTATGACAGGTGTATTGAACCCAGATTGGTCGTATGTATCTTTGCCAGATGGTGAAGATTTATTACATGGTTTAATTGATACGTTGGCAATTGCGATATTAGGTACATTTATTTCTGCCTTTTTATCTGTTCCATTCGCTTTTTGGGCGGCAACGAATATGAGCAGTGGAAAATTAACTTCAGGAACTGGGAAATTTGTACTTAGTTTTGTTCGTACATTTCCGGAATTAGTTATGGCACTTTTATTTATAAAAGCTGTTGGACCAGGCTCTTTTGCCGGAGTTCTAGCTTTAGGATTACACTCTATAGGAATGTTAGGGAAATTATATTCAGAAGGAATTGAAAATATAGATAAGGGACCGACGGAAGCGTTAATAGCAACAGGCGCGAATCGCTTCCAAATACTTTGGTATGCAGTATTACCACAAGTATTACCGGACTTTCTATCGTATACGTTATACAGGTTCGAAATTAATGTGCGATCCGCTGCTATTTTAGGTGTTATTGGAGCAGGTGGGATTGGTACGCCTCTAATTTTTGCGCTGAGTTCACGCAATTGGTCTCGTGTGGGTATTATTTTATTGGGTATTATTTTAATGGTAATTATCATTGATTTTATTTCAAGTTCGGTACGGAAGAAAATTGTATAATTTATAAAAAAGCACCTATAAAAGGTGCTTTTTTATATAATAAGAATAATAAATGTGAGCAATAGGGGGGATAATTTGGCTTTACAGCATGAATTTGTATTTGTTTCGAATGAAAAAAAGGGTTGGATTTTATAGGCATAGATTGGATTGAACTTTGTTTTCTATATAAAGAAGAGGCAACGATAGATGAGTGTGTTGTATTAAGTGATGAGCTAATCGTATATCTATTAGATTTTACCCATTGGATTCCGACCTATTATCCAGCGAAAAGGGCAGAAGGATTTGGAATTCACTATTATGGTATTACAAAAATTGAGCAACAAGGAGCAGTGATAGCAGAACAGTTATTTTGTTCGCTAGTTAGCATGTTTTCTTTAGCGCCAGAAACAATCGAATTGACAGGACAGTTTCAATGGGAAAATGATAAGAATACGGATGGAGAATATGAGAGATACGTATTTGATCGAGATAAATTATGCCAAAATTTACAGTCGTTTATTTATTTGCTTCGTAGAGTGAAAAATGGGGAAGGATATATTTTGCGTTATGGAATTTGAAAATGATGAATAAATATACAGATAATTCCCTTTCTTTTTAAAATAAAAATAATGAAAAAGTATGTCATATTGAATACCCATACATTCCCGAAAACATTGATTTTTTTATGAAAAACCAAAAAAATATCAACATATTTGTCGATACATGTTGTATAATCTTGCGTGGGAAGCTATCATATAAATGTATAAAACGTTTACTAATATAAGCGAAGGGAAGAATAGCATGTCACATTCAATCGAACAACTTTCTATCAACACGATTCGCACATTATCCATCGATGCGATTGAAAAAGCAAACTCTGGTCACCCAGGAATGCCAATGGGTGCAGCACCAATGGCTTATACATTATGGACTCAATTTATGAAACACAATCCAAATAACCCAACGTGGTTTAACCGTGATCGTTTCGTATTATCTGCAGGTCATGGTTCAATGTTATTATACAGCCTACTTCACCTATCTGGTTATGATGTAACAATGGATGACTTAAAGAACTTCCGTCAATGGGGAAGCAAAACTCCAGGACATCCTGAGTACGGTCATACAGCAGGTGTAGACGCAACTACTGGTCCACTTGGACAAGGTATTGCAACTGCTGTAGGTATGGCAATGGCTGAAAGACATTTAGCTGCTAAATACAACCGTGATGCGTATAATGTAGTAGATCATTATACATACGCTATTTGTGGTGATGGAGATTTAATGGAAGGCGTTTCTGCTGAAGCATCTTCATTAGCTGCTCATTTACAATTAGGTCGTCTTGTTGTGCTTTACGATTCAAATGATATTTCATTAGATGGCGATTTAAATCGTTCATTCTCTGAAAGTGTAGAAGATCGTTACAAAGCATACGGATGGCAAGTAATCCGTGTTGAGGATGGAAACGATATTGAAGCTATCGCGAAAGCAATTGAAGAAGCGAAAGCTGACGAAAAACGCCCAACGCTAATTGAAGTAAGAACGACAATTGGTTTCGGTTCTCCAAACAAATCAGGGAAATCAGCTTCACATGGTTCTCCACTTGGTGTAGACGAAACAAAATTAACGAAAGAAGCATATGCTTGGACTGCTGAGCAAGACTTCCATGTAGCAGAAGAAGTATATGACAACTTCCGTAAAACGGTACAAGATGTTGGTGAAACTGCGCAAGCAGCGTGGAACACTATGCTAGGTGAGTATGCACAAGCATACCCAGAATTAGCAAACGAATTACAAGCGGCAATGAATGGTCTTCTTCCAGAAGGTTGGGAGCAAAACTTACCAACTTATGAATTAGGATCAAAAGCAGCAACTCGTAATTCTTCAGGTGCTGTAATTAATGCAATTGCAGAGTCTGTACCATCATTCTTCGGTGGATCTGCTGACCTTGCTGGTTCTAACAAAACATACATGAATAACGAAAAAGACTTTACAAGAGATGATTACAGCGGAAAAAACATTTGGTACGGTGTACGTGAGTTCGCAATGGGTGCAGCAATGAACGGTATTGCACTACATGGCGGTTTAAAAACTTACGGTGGTACGTTCTTCGTATTCTCTGACTACTTACGCCCAGCAATTCGTCTTGCAGCATTAATGCAATTGCCAGTAACGTATGTATTCACACACGACAGTATCGCTGTTGGTGAAGATGGTCCAACACATGAACCAGTCGAGCAATTAGCAGCGCTACGTGCAATGCCAAATGTATCTGTTATCCGTCCAGCGGATGGTAACGAATCTGTTGCAGCTTGGAGACTTGCTCTAGAATCTACAAATAAACCAACTGCTTTAGTATTAACTCGTCAAGACCTTCCAACATTAGAAGGTGCAAAAGACGATACGTATGAAAAAGTAGCAAAAGGTGCATACGTAGTTTCTGCAAGCAAGAAAGAAACAGCTGATGTAATCTTACTTGCAACTGGATCTGAAGTAAGTCTAGCTGTTGAAGCACAAAAAGCTCTAGCGGTAGACGGCGTTGACGCAGCTGTTGTCAGCATGCCATCTATGGATCGCTTTGAAGCTCAAACTGCTGAGTACAAAGAATCTGTATTACCAAAAGCAGTAACAAAACGTTTCGCAATCGAAATGGGTGCTACATTCGGATGGCACCGTTACGTAGGTCTTGACGGAGATGTGTTAGGTATCGATACATTCGGTGCTTCTGCTCCTGGTGAGAAGATTATGGAAGAGTATGGATTTACTGTAGAGAACGTTGTTCGTAAAGTAAAAGAAATGCTTTAATGATTTTAGAAAAATCTCTCCGGCATGGAGAGGTTTTTCTATGTAAATGAGTTTTTTCGACAGAAAAAGTTTTTTATCTCTCCGCAGTCAGACAATCATTGCAAAATTTCTTCTATATAATGAAGAGAAAAGGTTGTCCAGATTGGGAGGCGAAGGATGAAAACGTATGAATTGTATTTAATTCAAGAGGATATTGCGAGAGCTTACTTTGGTCGTGAATATTTGTTTTTTGATTTATTTGCTCGATTTTCAGAATCTGGGTCCCTTTCGGAGAAAAAAGTGTTATACAAACAAATGATGTATATAACGATGCCATTACAAGTAATGAAAATCCATCATAAATTAGAACAAGCTTTGCGCGTTCTTGGTAAATATGATCGAACACATCATACACATACACTTTATACAGGAGCGGAATACGGCGAAATAATGGTGAAACCACACTATATTCGCATGAATACCTCTGGAAACGTTTCTATGGAAACGACTTTCTTTGAGGTGTTGAGAAAGTGTGAATTAACATTTTTAGCTATGGATTATGAAAATACAAAGTACGGATGGCTGAATCCTCTAAAACAAGTACGAACATATGTGTAAAAAATGTCGAATTGTATCTTGTCTTATTGAAAAGGTTTTAGTACACTGTAAGGTAGACAACATGAAGGAGGAAAATATATGCCAATTTGGTTAGGTATTCTAGTGGGCGTAGTAGCACTAGTAGCAGGCGTGGCGTTAGGATTTTTCATTGCCCGCAAATACATGATGAACTACTTAGAAAAAAATCCACCAATTAATGAACAAATGTTAAAAATGATGATGATGCAAATGGGACAAAAACCTTCCCAAAAGAAAATCAATCAAATGATGAGCGCGATGAGCAAGCAACAAACAAAATAAGCGCTAAAGGGCACTCGATAAGAGTGCCCTTTCTTATTGGACTTTTAAAGTGTTTAAAACTTTTAAAAATTCTGCATCTTTGATAAACTGAAAACATCGCTCATTTTAAGGGAGGAGGATAAAAATGAAGGTATTTATTAATTTAGCTTGGTTTTTTAAACAAGAAAAACGAGCGTACATAATCGGAATTATTATGTTATTTGGTGTCGCGCTTCTTGAACTTGTAGCCCCGAAAGTACTAGGTATTGTAGTAGATGAAATTAATAATGGAACATTAACATCTGAGAAGTTGTTGAAGTGGGTTGTTTTGTTAGTAGTTGTAGGGATTACTATGTACATATTACGTTATTTATGGCGTATTATGATTTTTGGATCTTCGTTAAAACTAGCTCGTCAATTACGAAAGAATTTATATGAACATTTTACAAAGATGAGCCCATCTTTTTATCAATCACGTCGTACGGGTGATTTGATGGCGCATGCGACCAATGATATTCAGGCGATTCAACAAACTGCTGGATCGGGCGTTTTAACACTGGTTGACTCATTAGCGGTTGGGGGCTGTGTACTCGTAGCGATGGGCTTTACAATTAGTTGGAAGTTAACATTGTTAAGCTTAATTCCAATGCCGATTGTAGCGATTTCGACAAACTATTATGGAACGTTATTACATAAAAGGTTTCATAAAGCGCAGCAATCGTTTTCGGAAATCAATGATAAAGTGCAAGAGAGTATGAGTGGGATGAAGGTAATTCGATCACTTGGACAAGAGAAAGAAGATTTACAAGCATTCCGAAAAAAGTCAGAAGATGTTGTACATAAAAATATGTTAGTCGCACGTATTGATTCGTTGTTTGATCCGACAATCTCACTTATCGTTGGATTTTCTTTTTTAATTGCAGTATGTTACGGGTCAGTATTAGTTGTGAGAGGGGAATTAACTGTAGGTGATCTCGTTACATTTACAACGTATTTAGGTACCCTTGTTTGGCCAATGTTAGCCTTTGGATGGTTGTTCAACATTATGGAGCGTGGGCGTGCTTCGTATGACCGTGTAGAAAAAATTCTCTCTCAAAAATCAGATGTAGTAAATAGAGAAGATGCTGTGCATACAATAGCGAGCGGTAATGTTACATTTGCGGTTGATTCATTTTCATATAAGAAAAATGAATTGTTACAGCTAATAGATGTTCACTTTGATTTAAAGAAGGGTGAAACATTAGGAGTTGTCGGACGTACAGGCGCCGGGAAAACGACTTTATTAAAATGTCTAATTCGTGAGTATGATCATTTTAATGGTGGATTAAAAGTTGGGGAGCGGGATATTCGCGATGTAACACTTTACGGTGTCCGTTCTGCCATTTCATACGTGCCGCAAGATCATTTTTTATTTTCAGCAAGTATTGGGGAAAATATTGCCTTCGGAAAGGCGGATGCTACATATAATGAAATTACCCGTGCTGCAGAGATTGCTTGTATTCATGATGATATTCTCCAATTTTCAGAAGGGTATGAAACAGTAGTAGGAGAAAGAGGGGTTTCGTTATCTGGAGGCCAAAAACAGAGGATTTCTATCGCGCGTGCTTTATTAACGAATGCGGAAATTTTAATTTTAGATGATTGTTTATCAGCGGTAGATGCAAAAACAGAAGAAACGATTTTAAATGCATTAAAGAGGGAAAGAGCAGGGAAAACGACGATTATTACTGCTCATCGTTTAAGTGCAATTCAACATGCTAATCTTATACTTGTTGTGGATGAAGGCAGAATTGTGCAACGAGGTACACATGAGCAATTAATGGAAGAAAACGGTTGGTATAAAGAGATGTATGAGAGCCAGCAGTTAGAAGCATTAGTTGAGAAAGGGGGCGTATGATGACTGAGAAGAAGCAGAGTGATTTAAGTAGGTTACTTTCTTATATGAAGCCATATAAAGGGTTGCTATCTTTAGCATTTATCTTTTTAGTTGGTGCAACAGTAACTGAAATGATGGGTCCTTTTTTAATTAAACAATTTCTTGATGAACATTTAGTACCACGAAATTTTGATCAATCAGCACTTGTTACTCTATTTGTAGTGTATCTAATTGCTCACTTATTAAAAGTATTATTTACTTATTTAGACTTATTGTATTTTCAAAATATCGCTTTTAAAATTGTTCAAGATATGCGTGTGGAAGTATATGATCATGTTCAAAAGTTGTCATTAAGTTTCTTTGATCGTACGCCGATTGGTACGCTCGTATCGCGCATAACGAATGATACGGAAGCAATTAAAGACTTTTATGTCAGTGTATTATCCACATTTGTCAAAAATGTAGTCTTTTTAATAGGTATTGTAGTAGCAATGTTTTTATTAAATGTAAAACTAGCTCTATTTTCTCTCGTATTAATTCCAATCATGTTTGCAATTATGGTGCTATATCGTCGGAAAAGTGCAGCTTTTTATTTAGAAGTACGTAATCAATTGAGCGTGTTAAATGCAAAGTTAAATGAGTCTATTCAAGGAATGAATATTGTTCAAGTGTTCAGACAAGAAAAGCGTATGAGAAAAGAATTTGAAGAAGTGAATAATAAACATTATAGTGCAGGGCGACGGACGTTAAAGTTAGACGCATTACTTTTACGCCCAGCAACGGATTTAGTTCATATTATAGCAATTGCGTTAGTACTTGGTTTATTTGGAATTGATGCGCTGAAGAGTCCTGTTGAAGTAGGAGTTCTATACGCGTTTGTTAACTATATACATCGTTTCTTCCAGCCTGTAAATGAGATGATGATGAAATTATCATTTTTCCAACAGGCACTTGTTTCATCATCACGTGTATTTCATTTAATGGATGAAAAAGATTTAGCGCCAGTTCAAAAAGGGGATGGAAATCCTCAAGTCGTTAATGGAGAAATTGAATTTAAAAATGTTACTTTTTCGTATGATGGAAAACGTGATGTTTTAAAAAATGTATCTTTTCACGTGAAACAAGGGCAAACGGTTGCTTTCGTTGGACACACTGGTAGCGGAAAAAGTACCATTATGAATTTATTAATGCGATTTTATAATATTAATTCCGGAAATATTGTAATAGATGGTGTGGATTTAGTGGGATTTGAAGAACGAGAAATTAGAAAGAAAATAGGACTTGTATTGCAAGATGCATTTTTATTTGCGGGAAATGTAAAACAAAATATTCGTATGTATAATGAAGAGATTACGGATGAAGAAGTAAAAGAAGCAGCCCAATTTGTGCAAGCGAATACGTTTATTGAGAAATTACCAGAGCAGTATGAAACGGAAGTAGTAGAAAGAGGAGCGGCTTTTTCTAGTGGTCAACGACAATTAATTGCTTTTGCTAGAACGATAGCAACAAATCCGAAAGTATTAGTATTGGATGAAGCAACAGCTAATATTGATACAGAAACAGAAGATGCGATCCAAACAGCATTACAGCAAATGCGAAAAGGGAGAACGACGATAGCCATTGCGCACAGGTTATCTACAATTCAAGATGCGGATCAAATCTTTGTTATGCATGATGGAGAAATAGTAGAAAGAGGTACACATCAAGAATTACTGAGTGAACAAGGGTTGTATTATAATATGTATTTACTACAAAATAAAGGAAGTTTACAAAAGGCCTTGTAATTACAAGGCTTTTTTATTTTGTTTATAAAATATGTTTGCTCTTTATGTCTATAGTATAAACGTCGTGACCCTTTAATAAAGTTGTACATATTGTATGTATACGAAATGAAAAAAATTGATAGGAGCTTTTATATGCAAGATAGATCTAGTTCAAATATTACGTTTATCGATGTGTCTCATTGGGAAGGGAATATTGATTGGAATGCAGTGAAGGGATCGGGTATTTCAGCGGCATATGCAAAAGCGACAGAAGGTGTGAATAATCTTGATCCTACTTTGGTTCAAAATGTACAAGCAGCGCGAAATGCGAATGTATTAATCGGTGCATACCATTTCGCACATCCAGAACTAAATGATGCAATTTCAGAAGCGAAACATTTTGTGAACATATTACAAAGCAATCAGACAGATTTAATGCCAGTTCTAGATTTAGAATCACCGATAGATCCGAGTAATAGTAATTTAACTGGTACTGCTATATCTAATTGGGCAAGAAGCTTTATAAATTATGTGAAACAGGCTACTGGAAAAGATGTCATGTTATATACAGGAATTTGGTATATTAATGAGTTTGGAATTAACGGGTTAAGTGATATTCCACTTTGGATTTCTAAATACTCTAGTACGCCGCCTGCTGATGCTGGTGGATGGACAGAGTGGACAGCATGGCAATACACGGATTCTGGTGAAATCTCAGGTGTAGTAGGGAATTGTGACGTATCAGCAGCGGTTTCATTAGAAGCTTTACAAGGAAATGGAACAAATGGTGGTGGAAATGTTTCCCCGCCTAGTACTGCTACTGCAGTCTACGGCGTTGCTGTAATTAAAGGCGATAATGTAAATTTACGAAGTGGACCATCTTTACAATCTAGTGTAATCCGCCAGCTAAATAGAGGAGAATCGTATGAAATTTTGAATGAACAAGGTAGCTGGCTTGCTTTAGGTGGAAACGAATGGATATACTATGATCCAAGTTACATTCAGTATAAACATTATGTGGCGACTATTACTGGTGATAATGTGAATCTGCGGGATGCTCCATCATTAAATGGAAATGTTATAAGACAGTTACATCATGGTGAGGCTTATAGAGTATGGTGTAAACAAGATGGATGGCTTGGTTTAGGTGGAAATGGCTGGATATACTATGATCCAAGTTATATTCAGTATGGTGTACAATAAAATGCACGTAAAAGGTATCTCGCCTGAGATGCCTTTTATTTCTACTATTTGTGGGCTACCTGAAACAATCAAGTAGGGGATGGAAAAAATCGCTTATTAAAGTCTCGCTTCATTAAAAATATGTAATTTTTACAAAGTGTATATTGAAAGCATAGTATAATATAATGGATGTTTATAAAAATAAATGAAAATGAAATGAAGGAGTAAAAATATGGATTATGTGCTAATAGGTGTGATTTTATTATTATTAGCTGTAGCATTCGTGCTGTTCTATAAAAATAAACAGCTAGAATCAGAGAGTCAGCAAGTAGAGTTTGAAAAAAAACAAGCAATTGAAACGTATGAAAATGAAATTGCAGCTACGGTTACAGAGCATAAAGAACAACAAAATACATTGAAAAGTATGGAACAGAAGAAATACAATGATTTGCAAATAAGTGCAGCTAGAGAACTTGAAAATATGCGTATGATGAAAAATCAATTAGCTGTGCAACATAGTAAAGAACGCAGTGAAGTGCAAGAAAAGCATAGTAACGAAATACATATGTTTCAACAATTAATTGCAAATTTGCGAGAGTATACGAAAAGTGGAGCTGAAGTGAATACACACGAAACATTACATTATATGAAACGAGGCTTCGTAGAACAAGGCATAATACTAGATAATGAATTTCATATTATGCCGAATGTTTTTATTAGAAATCAGCACGGCGGAAATGATTTTCGAATTCATCATCTTGTCTTAAGTAAAACGGGGATGTATCTACTTGAGACGAAAGAATGGAAAGGGAAATTAATTCATGGCTTAACGAAAGAAAATGCTAGTATATATTCATTTATGATTGATGAAATTGGCAAGTATCAACAAGAAGTAGAAAAAGAAGAGACGTTTGAATGCGTAACAGGTGAAGATTCATTAACGATACAAGTGAAAAATGAAGGGAATCCAGTATATAGAGCGAAGAAACTATCTCATATTCTATACAATTGTTTGAAAGAAATCCAAGTTGATATTGTAAAGGAAAACGTAAAACCGATTGTATATTTTTATAATGAGAGTGGGGAAGAAGTGCTAGATTTGTCTGAAGAAAAAACGCCGAGATTAAAAGATAGAGAGCAAATTGTAACATTCTTCAGAAATGAGATCTTAACAGGGAAAGTAATATATACAGATCAAGAGTTAGAAAAGCTTCGAGAAATCATTAACCGGATGAATTATAAAATGAATTAAAAAGAGGTGGGCTTTTTGAGTACTATATTAAGGGGTATTTTGTATGTTTATGTTTGTTTGTATATACTCATGTATCTTGCGTTTATATTTGTTATTGATTCGGTTCATATGTCAGTAAGTGTAAAAAGTATGTTTGTAGTAGTCATGCCATTTGCTATATTAGTCGTGATTCAAAAGTTCGTCTTACGTACTTCTGTAAATCGTAATCCAGGAAAGAAGAAAATGCTAGGTGTAATGATAGTAGGATGTATTCTATTGTTAGTGTGTACTGCACAATTAAGTGTGAATACATACACCTCAAAGTTTAATCAAAATCGGTGGTTACATGCTGAAGAGAAACGGGTACATATGGTAGATGATTTAATGCAAAAATATACATTAACAGGGAAATCAAATGAAGAAATTACAAAATTATTAGGAATGCCTACTGAAACAAGAAATGGAGAAGAAGGGATTATCACTTCGTACTATCTTGGAAATGAACGTGGTTTTATTTCAATCGATAGTGAACAGCTTGTTTTACAATTTAATAGAGATGGTAGGGTTATGGAATATAAGGTGCATAGAGGTTAAAAAATGTAGAGGGAAGCTATATATTATAGCTTCTTTTTATATTCCAATATAGTAAATGTAGGCAAATAGTAGTCATTCCTATCTATACGAATCGGAATGAGTCTGTTATATTGTAAATGGTTATGTAGTTTAATAGTTTACTAGATGATCTATATTTTAGTTGAGGAGGGAGAATTTAACACGAATTTAATTATGACGTGTTAAGTATTATGATGAAAAAAAGATTTTATAATGTTTTAGCTGCATCGATTGTATTTAGTATGGTAACTATTCCAAATTATTCCTATGCTGGCGAGCTTGACAAAACTGTGACAGTTTCACCTGATGAACAAGCTTTAAAAAGTATCGAAAACCATATGAAAGATGAAGATGGTCGAGGAGAAGATAAAGGAGTACAAAATGAAGTGCCAGGTGAATTTCTTGTACATATAGTGAAAGAAGTACCTTTATATGATTCTAGTAATCTGCAAAAAGAGACAGGGATTCATATTTCGAATCAAGTCGTAAAAGCTGAGAAGAGAAAAGGAAACGCTTACTATGTTCGTACTTCATCTGGAATTGGATGGATACAAAATAGTGAGGGGAATGTAGAGGTTAAAGAAGTTCATACGTTATCAAGTGAAAAGCTAGTTATTAATGAAGAAACCTCTACATACTCTGAACCATTTACTTCATACAAAGAAGAAAATGTATTGGAGCCACAAACCATTCAAGTAATGGGACAGGCGGGAGAATGGTTCCAAGTAAAAATAAATAATGAGATGAAATGGATTTATTCACCTTCAGCAAAATTTGAAGGAACAAAGGCTTCGCTTATTCAAGAAGCAACACCAGCACGTACAAAACGCGCAGCAGTTATGTATGCTGCACCATTAGAAGAGAAAACAACGGATATTTATGGTGTAACTTTAAAAGAAATGATTGTACCAAAAGGAAATGAAAATATCCGTCCTGGTTATGCAATGAAGCCGAAGTATATTACGATTCATGAGACAGATAATTACCGTGTTGGGGCAAATGCTAGAAACCATGCAGTATATTTATATAACCAGGCAACAGGAACGGAAGATCGCTCAGCGTCTTGGCACTTTACGGTAGATGATAAAGAGATTTATCAACATCTTCCATTAAATGAAAATGGTTGGCATGCCGGAGATGGGGCGGAAGGAACTGGAAATCGAGAATCCATTGCGATTGAAATTGCTGTAAATGAAGATGGTGATTATAATAAAGCTGTTGAAAACGCTCGTAAATTAACAGCTTATTTAATGGGAGAATTACATATTCCTTTAGAAAATGTGAAGAAGCATCAATTTTGGAGCGGGAAGAATTGTCCGGCTATTATGATTAAAAATAATGCGTGGGAACCATTCTTACAAGGAACAAAAGTTTATTATGATGCGAACCATAAAGATGATATAACAGGTGGTTGGTACGAAGCAGACATTCGTGAATTAGATAAACGCGGCATTATGGTTGGGGATGGAAAAGGTTCTTATTGGCCAGAGCGTCTTGTAACACGTGGTGAATTTGCGAATTTAATTTCAAGATCATTGCAGTTACCTGAAGGGGCATCGAATTTTAATGATTTAAATACAGCACATCCATCGCTAATAGATGGTATTAATCGTGCAGCAACTGCCGGGATAATAAATGGTAGAGGAAATGGGACATTTGCTCCAAATGATACGATTAAACGAGATGAAGCTGCTATCATGATTGACCGTGCACTGCAATATAAAAAAATTAAAGGTAACTTAGTTCCATTACCATTCTCGGATCAAGATTTAGCATATGATAAACAAGCTGTACAACGTGTTTATGGATTAGGTATTGTAAAAGGAAATGAAAATAATGAATTTATGCCGAAAGGTTCTGCAACACGTGGAGAATCGGCAGCATTTATTAATAGAATGTTAAAAGTAATTGAAAGTAAATAATGAAAAAGCATTCGCTTTTGCGAGTGCTTTTTTTATTTTTCAATACGTTACGGAAGGGAGAGCAACCTTTTGAGGGGAATAAGGAATGAAAACGGAGGTGATACATATATATAGATGCATTGGGTTGTTTTTTATCCCGCTTTAATGGGCAGTAAGACCCCCACCTAAAAATTCAACGAAAGCAAAGAAGTTAGGTGGGGATCAACTGCCCATAAAAGTCCGATTGGTTCAACTAATAATCAGTGCGGAGTGTACCAAACTTCTACTGATTAAACTTTCACTTTATCATATTGTATAAATGAAGAGGAGGTAAGACGGTGAAAGCTATACCGACTGATGTCCTGAGTAAAGAATTGATGGAAAGAGAAGGTGTTATATCTATTACAGTAAAAGAATTCGAAAAGATAGAAGTAGCTGGAGTAGTAGTCGCTGGCCCCGCAGTTATTTTGATTAATCAAGATTAAGTACATAGTATCAATTTAGACAAGTATGAAAGCATCCGTCCAGGGTGCTTTTGAAGTTTTCAATGATAATGACACCAGTTTTAGCCGGATGTATGTGATGGATGGAATAAAAATAATATAGCGAACTAATATGTTTTACGAATGAATTATGTAAGTAATTCATATTTCCCATATAAAAGGATTTGCTTTAATATAATGAGTATAAAGTTCGAGTATTCGAAGTACTACTTGAATTATATCCCTATCCCTTTTCTAAAAATGCGAACAAGTTTTGCCCTATTCTATTCAATAATTAATTGCATAGAAATATATTGTTCGATGACCATTATGGAACGTACATAATGGGAAAATCCCGATCCTTAAAGAGGATGCCCCTAATCTTCATGTGAAAATATGATCGGATAAGAAAGCTGACCAGTTTATGGTCGGCTTTCTTTTTGTTCAAAAGTTATTTCTTCTTTAATTTCTGTTTGCAATAGTAAAGCTTTTCCGAAACGACGTTTACATTCCGCACGTACTTTTTCAATGGCTAGTAGCTGAGTAGTGGCGGGAACTGTTACGATAGCTTGGCGAGGTTTTCGATTTTCTTCACAAAAGACACATTCCACAATATATTTAGAAATCATGTTTTCATCCTTCCGTTTTTCATTTCTAAGAAGGGATTGTCTAAGAAGTTGATTTAATCTTTCGTCATTGTTTTACTATTTCCCTCTTTTTTCAAGGGGAAAATAAAAAGGAAGACGAATAGTAGTAGGGGAGGGATGTATATGGAAAGATGGGTAGGTTGTGCAGCAGTATGTGTAAATGAAAGAAATGAAGTTCTAATGGTGTTACAAGGGCAAAAGGGTGAAGAAAAAAGGTGGTCTGTTCCAAGTGGTGGGCTTGAAAAAGGAGAAACACTAGAAGAATGTTGTATTCGAGAAGTTTGGGAAGAAACAGGTTACAATGTGGAGGTTGTAAATAAAATATACGAAAAAGAAGGTATTACATACGGAATTCCAGTGTATGTTCATTATTACTTTGTAAAAAAAATAGGCGGTAGTATGAAAATCCAAGATCCTGATGAATTAATACATGAAATTGCTTGGAAGAGGATAGATGAAATGAAGGAATTAACGCTATCTTTCCCAGAGGATTATGAGATTTTAAATAAATATATAAATAAAAAAGCGAGTGTTTAAACACTTGCTTTTTTAATGTATCCACGATAAGAAAAGCGGAACGATAACTAAACTAGCTCCCGCTGTTAAAAGCATAGATAAACTTGCAATCGTTCCTTCTACAGGTCCGATTTCGAATGCTTTTGATGTACCGGTTCCATTTGCGCTCGTGCCTAACATAATGCCTTTTGCGAGTGCTGTTTTAATACGACATATGCGTATGAGAGAAGGACCGAGCAGTGCCCCTGTTAACGCAGTTAAAACAACAAATACGGCTGTTAATTGTGACATACCACCAATCATTTCTGAAATAGCCATTGCAATTGGTGTCGTTACAATATGAGGTGCTAAACTATGTTCTAACGATGAATCAATTTGAAAATAATTTGCTAGTAGTGCTGAAGTAATAACTGATAAAAACGAACCGACAATGACATTAAGTAAAATAGCTAGTCCATGTTTTTTCAATAAATCAAAGTATTTATAGATTGGCCATGCAAAAGCAACAGTTGCAGGCTTTAATAATTCTGTTAACCATTGACCACCTGTTTCATATGTTTCATAAGGTGTGTCTAGTCCGAGTAATAAAGCAATTAAAATAATAGGGCAGACGAGAAGAGGAGAAAGTAAGCTCCAATTCCAGCGTTGATACATTTTTTTCGATATCCAATATGTGAATAGTGTTAATAATAAACAAAGAAAGCCGATCATTGTGTTGACCCTTTCCGCTTTAGTAGCAATTCTGTTAAGAGTCCTGTAACTAAGGTAACGCAAAGTGTACTAATCATAATAATTAAAATGAGATCGATTCCATATTGTGATAGTGTATCTTTGTAGCGTATGACAGCGACTGCAGAAGGAATGAAAAATAAAATAAGTTCTTTTAATAAAAAGTCTGCTCCGTCTTGTATCCACTCTTTTTTCACTAGGTTAAATTTTAATGAAATTAATAATAAAAAAATACCGATTATACTTCCTGGAACTGGGAGGTGTGCCTGTTTTGCAATCCATTCACCTGTCCAAGCGAAACAAAATAATAATAAAATTTGTCCGCTTAATTTCCACCATTTCATACAGTAACCACCTCTTTCTTTTTTTACATAAAAATTGTAAAAAAGAATTAACAATTTCTACTATACGTTCATTCAAAAAGTTTGTCTAATATATAAATTATATGTTATTAATATATTAGATGTATTAATCGAAAGTGAAAAGGGTGTCCAAAATGGAATTACGGCATTTGCAATATTTTGTTGTAGTGGCAGAGGAGTTACACTTTGGACGAGCAGCTGCTCGTTTACAAATGACACAACCACCGCTTAGTCAACAAATTCAGCAATTAGAAAAAGAAATGGGAGTTATGTTATTTTCAAGAACGAAGAGAAAGGTTGAATTAACAGAAGCTGGAGAAATGTTTTTAAAAGAAGTAAAAAAAGCGTTCGAACAAATTGAAAAAGCAGTAGAGATTGCACAAAGTGCCCAAAGGGGAGAAGTGGGCTCACTTTCAATTGGTTTTGTAGGTGCGGCGATATATGATATTTTACCATCTATCGTAAGGGAGTATAGAAAGAAATTTCCGAGAGTGTCTGTTGCACTACATGAACTGTCAACACCAGATCAGGTGCATGCACTTCACGATAACCGTATTGATATTGGTTTTTTACGTCCGCCAATTCCAACACAATTGCTAGAGTTAGAACCAATTCAAAGGCTTTCTTGTACGTTATGTTTACCGAAGGCACATCCACTTGCTGAAAAGGATGAAATACATATTGAAGATTTAAGAGACGAACCGTTTGTATTTATTACAAGGCCCGTATGGCCAGCGTTATACGATACAATTTTATCACTTTGCCGTGATGTAGGCTTTAGTCCACATATTGTACAAGAAGCGACGGAATATCAAACAGTTATGGGGCTTGTAGCGGCAGGAATTGGAATTACGGTAATACCTGTATCGGCAAATAAATTGTATAAAACAGAAGTCGTATATAAAGAGTTATATGATTCTAATTTTGTTGCAGAAATGTCAGTAGCGTACAAAAAAATGAATACTAATCCAGAACTTTTAGAGTTTTTGAAAATTGCAAGAGAGAAGAAAAGAATCGAAGTTGAGGATGATATTGATTAAGTTATTTAAAAGTACACCTCATTAAACACTAAAGCGGAAATGCAATAGTATTGCATTTCCGCTTTAGTGTTCTTTTTTTAGCTCTATACTAAAGAGATAAACATGTTCATTTTCTTGTAATAGTTGGTCAATAGCGTTTTTTTCCTCAAGCATTGGAATTCTTACCGTTTCTTTATTCGTTTTTATTATAGCCGCTAAAGTCGTTTTTTGATTATATTTTAAGTTTATAGCAGATTGAAGAGTAGTAGATGCAGAGCTATTTATACTTGGAGATGCTTCTTCAGGAACGAGCATGGAACTACCTTCAATATTAACATACCAATGTTTTTGCGCTTGTATATCTTTATCGAGTTGGGATTGAGGTGGTAAAAAAGAAAGCTTTACTTTCTTTTTTGGAAAATGTGAGGTAGCTGTATTCACAATTTCGTTTGTTTTTTTACCATTTTGATAATAATCAATTGTAGCATGTATTTCATCTTTTTCATTTTTAAGTGTAACGCTATAAAACATGCTGTTTCCTTCTTGAAAAGGGGTCATTTGTAAAATAGAAGATTGCTCTTCTGTTAATTTGTACGGCTCAACAATCGCTATTTCATTGTTTTTAAGTGGGCTACAACTTGTGAGAAATAATAAAAACAAGATTGATAGTAATTTTATACGCATGCAACCTCCTCCTTTTTACAATTATATTTTTAATATGATTTTTTTACCATTTTATTTTCTAGGACTAAAGACTTAGAACAAATTCAGATTGTAGTGCGATGTTTAAAATGTCATATTTTTATACACTTGTAGTATAGAATGAGTTTGTTAT
>NZ_JAKUFT010000054.1:0-34354 GCF_022663605.1 Bacillus cereus group sp. BfR-BA-01379 | reverse complement strand
TCAAGTCAAGTAACAGGTGGTTTAGGCACATTATCAGTAGGAGTAACCAAACTAGCAGATGGCTCAAATCAAGTAACAACGGGCCTTGGCAATCTAAATGGTGGCCTAAATCAAATGTCAACCGGCTCAACCCAGCTAATCGACGGCGTAAATAAACTAGCAGACGGATCCGGAAAAGTAACGGACGGCCTCGTAAAAGTAAATGATGGTTCCGGTGAACTTGCTGAGAAACTTGGCGAAGGAGCAGAGAAAACTGGTGAAGTGAAAGGGACGGATAAAACGTATGATATGTTTGCAAGTCCTGTAAAAGTGAAGACGGAGAAAATGGCGGAAGTTCCTAACTACGGAACTGGATTTACACCGTATTTCTTATCACTCGGTTTATTTGTTGGGGCGTTATTATTATCAATCGTTTATCCATTACGCGATACAGTTGGCGTTCCGAAATCTGGATTTAGTTGGTTTATTAGTAAGTTCGGCGTGTTACTATCAGTCGGTATTATTCAAGCGATTGTAGCAGATATTATATTACTATTCGGCTTAGGTGTAGAAGTACAAAGTATTCCGTATTTCATACTCTTTAGCATCGTTACAAGTTTAGCATTTATCGCATTAATTCAATGTTTAGTAACGGCATTTGGTGATGCAGGGCGTTTCATCGCCATCATCACATTAATTATTCAGCTTACAACAAGTGCGGGAACATTCCCACTAGAATTGATTCCGAAGTTTTTACAACCATTCAATGCTTGGTTACCGATGACATACTCTGTATCAGGATTGAAAGCAGTCGTATCAAGTGGAGACTTTAACTTCATGTGGCAAAACGTAGGAGTACTCATGATTTTCATCGTTGTATTATCACTTGGAACGATTGCGTCATTAACGTGGATGCACAAACGACAATTTAGAAATATTACGGAAAATCAATCGATTGAAGCATAGAAAAAAGCACCTTTTCGGTGCTTTTTTATTAGTTTTGTTTTATTGGTTGAGAAAGTTCATTTGTTTTTCTGTTTTTACGGAACAAGTATATCACGATACTTATAAGAATAATTGTAGCTACCATCCAAATAAATGGACCATATTTTTCAGCAAAAGTATATAGTTTCATATTACTAGCAATGTCCTCTTTTGTTTTTCCTATTAGAATTTCAGAACCACTATACCCTTCAAGGGTATCTCCCTTTTTTATGCCAAAAATAAGAGTGTCTGATTTGTTTTCTATTCCCGTATATCGGTATCCTTTACTTTTAATTGTTAATTGAGTATCATCCTTTTTTAGTGAGTAATCTTCGATGGAAATATCTTTTCCTGACAGTGTAATTGGTTCCATCGAAAAGCGGATTTCTTTTAATGCAGGAAGAACCTCATTATTTAGTAAGAGCTGCTTTGCAATATGTTGCTCTGTATCAATGTTTATCCAATTTGCTTTTCGTCGTTTATACGTATTAATTTCAAGGAGTGCGAATTCTTTATTTTGAAGTTTTTCCTCTGTAATAGGTTGCGCAGTAGTTAATGCCCCTTTTAATAAAATCACACCGTCTTTTGCAGATTGAAATGAAGAGACTTCTTTCGTTTCTTTTAATGTATTGATAGCACTTCTATAATCTTCTTTTCCTAAAAGAACAGCTCCTGTATGTACGGTTAAAATAAGATATAGAATGCTTAATACTATAATAGCTTTTTTCACTATGTACCCTCCAAAGTATGTATAAGTTAATTGTAACATAATTTACCATTTTTAATTTATTAATTTGAATAATAGGTTGCAAATGTAAAAGTGGTAAGTCAGTTTGAAGAAAGTGTGGATGATAGGAGTAAAAATGAAAAGGAATTCCATAATAGGAAACCAGAAGATACAAAGAAAATAGATAGTAGAATATATACGTCTGTCGTAGTAGCTTCATTATCGAATAAGAGAGGAAGCAGTGTTGAAGCACCTATGGTGAAAATAGCAAAAAAGATAATGAATAAGAAAAATTTATAAATTTTAGAGTGAAATATCATTTATAATAATTCTTCTTAATTTCACCATATCGCATGTGCAGTCTAAACGAAAGAAAAGGATTTACAACAATTTACAGAGAAAACTAGAATAGAGGAGTTGATATGATGAAAGGAAATCTTACTTATTATTTTATCTTAAATCCGCTAATCATCTTTCTTGTTTACGCCCTTTCACCAATCTTGTTTCATAAAGAAAAATATACAAATATGAAAGACGCACTAGGAATACTTTTAGTTTACTATGTGCTAATTAGCGGGTATTACCTTATGGATGTTGTAAGTAAAAGAATGAAGAAAAATAATAAGGACAAACAATAAAGTTGTATTATGTAAAAAACGATGGAGGACAACAAAATGACTGAAAGTGAAATGAAATTTCGTGATACAACCATTCGTAACTTTTTCGATAAAGAGGACCGCCTAAAATCGATTCCAGGTCAAAAGAAGAAAAAACTAGTATTGTTGGAGCATTTAATTAGCAAATTAAATGCTGAAAATCAATATACGGAAAAAGAAATGAATACATTCATAAAGCAATATCACGATGATTTTTGTACGATTAGACGCGAGTTTATTGTGCACGGGTTTATGGATCGAGAGGATAATATGTACCATGTAAACGGGAGAGAAGTTTGGACGAAGTGGGAGGAGTTAAAATAATGAACTAGAAGGGGAATCCTCACGTTATCTATTCTTCTTTGTAGTTTTTAGAAAAAGGTATGAGGTGATTCAGTGATACGGTTAGCAAAAGAGATTGATGCAGAAGCAATTATAAATATTAGAAAAGAAATTATATTATCGGAAACTACTACAAAGTTTTTTATAGTATCTCCAACTAAACTGCCCAATGATATTGATGCAGAAAAAGAAAAGATAGGGAAAGGCAATGAAAAGGGTAATCTTTACATAGTTTATGAAGTAGATAAAAAAGTGGTTGGTTTTTTAATTTTCAATCGATATGAATTAGACCGCTTACGACATGCAGGCACAATGGGAATGGGGATTAGAGAGGCGTACTGTAATCAAGGCATTGGTACGAAACTAATTGAATTTCTTATTAGTTGGGCTAAAGGACAGAAAGGTTTAGAGAAAATTTGCTTAGGTGTAGTTTCTATTAATAATAGGGCGATTAAGGTGTATAAACGTATGGGATTTGTAGAAGAAGGAAGACAAATAAAGCAAATTAAATATGAAGATGGATCTTATGGAGATGACGTATTGATGGGGCTTTATATTGAATAAAATACATATTATTTAGCAAATGTATATACGGTATGATATGTACATTTGCCCCCTACTGTAAACTTCTAAAAGTAGTATAAACTTTCCTCCTATTAACAGACTTTTCCCTATGTATAATATTAATATAGTAAAATCATAACAACCCATATTGCAGTTTCCAATAATATACTATATAATCAATTTAAGAAAACGTTTTCATGCAAAGGGGGAGAATTTCGTGTCGACTATAGAGGACGTGGCGAAATTAGCGGGGTTATCAAGGACAACGGTTTCTAGGGTGATTAATAATCATCCATATGTTTCAGATGAGAAGAAAAAAAGGGTTCAATTAGCAATGAAGCATTTAGGCTTCGTTCCTAATTCTGCGGCGAGAAGGCTTCGTAAACAAAAGACGGAAACAATTGCGGTGCTCGTTCCAAGGATTACAAATCCTTTCTTCAGTAGATTTATCGAAGCAATCGAGATTGCTGCTTCTGAACATAAATATAAACTGATTATTTGTCAAACAAGATATTTACCGGAAAAAGAGATGGAGTATTTACAATTATTATCTACGAAACAAGTAGATGGGATTATTCTATGTTCACTAGAAAATCCGTGGGAAGATGTAGAGCCATACTTACAGCACGGTCCAATCGTGTTATGTAATGAATATATTGAGGAAGCAAATGTTCCAACAGTGAAGTTTGATCATGCACAAGGAGCATACATAGCTGCTAAGCATGTGTTAGAACAAGGATATCGTAATCTTATTTTTTGTCGTGGTAACGAAACCAAAGTGGTTAGCCAACAGCGAAAAATGGGCTTTTTACGTGCCATCACGGAGAAGAGCCGCCAAGTAGAAGCGATCGATTTTCTTGAAAACGCTTTCTCTTGGGACGATGGAAAGAGAATATTCCATGAAGTATTAAAGGACAAAAAAAATCCTACCGCGATTTTGGCAGGAGGCGACGAGGTTGCAGCTGGAATTATTTCAGAGGCAAAACGCCATGACTGGAGCATTCCAGATGATCTCGCTGTTATCGGTTTTGATAATCAAATATTATCACAGATTACAGAGCCAGGTATTACGACAATTGAACAGCCAATCGATGAGATGGCCCGAAAAGTTGTCGACCTGATGATGGATAAAATCCATACGAAAAATTATCGACAAAAAGAATTGTATGAGTTTGAACTGGAGCTCTTGGTGAAAGGTTCAACGATGAAGAAAGATACGATGTTATTAGCCTAGTAGACTATGTCTGCTAGGTTTTTTTATGTTCATAAACTACTATTCTTCGTGAACGCAGTCATCACATTTGTTATGGTACGCTTCGTGCTGCTCATCAATTTCTTTCCCGCAGTGCGCACAAGTTTTCGTCGGTAAATTTCTGAAAAACTCCATTGGTTGATCGATCATGTCAATCCCTCCATTTCCATTTCTTACTATCATTGTATTAGTACAAAAAACAAAAGTCAACAACTGTTTTATAACAAAATTGAAAATTAATGAAAAAGTTTAGGAAATGGATTATAGTTAACAATGTAGGATGTAAGTGAAACATGCATTCCTACTCGGTTTTTAGAAAGGATGGATACATATGAAAATGACTGTTGTCGGCTTTTGGGGCGGCTTTCCAGAAGCGGGAGAAGCAACGTCGGGGTATTTGTTTGAACACGATGGTTTTCGTTTACTTGTAGACTGTGGTAGTGGTGTACTAGCACAGCTTCAAAAATATATAACACCGTCTGATATAGATGCAGTTGTACTTTCGCATTATCATCACGATCATGTTGCAGACATTGGGGTATTGCAATATGCGAGATTAATTACGAGTGCGACAAAGGGGCAACTACCGGAATTACCAATATACGGTCATACGTTTGACGAGAATGGATTCCATTCTTTAACACATGAACCACATACGAAAGGAATCGCATACAACCCAGAAGAAACACTTCAAGTTGGACCGTTCTCGATTTCATTCTTAAAAACTGTTCATCCTGTTACATGCTTTGCGATGCGTATTACAGCTGGTAGTGACGCTGTAGTATATAGCGCGGATTCCAGTTATATTCCTGAATTCATTCCATTCACAAAAGATGCTGATCTTTTCATTTGTGAGTGTAATATGTATGCACATCAAGAAGCGGCAAAAGCAGGACATATGAATAGTACAGAAGTAGCAAGTATTGCGAAAGATGCGAATGTAAAAGAACTTTTATTAACGCATTTACCGCATACAGGCAACACATCTGATTTAGTAACAGAAGCAAAACAAATTTTCAGTGGCCATATTACGCTAGCGCATAGTGGCTACGTATGGAACTCATGAGGTGATATGATGTTATTTATTGATAATAAAGGAATTACAGATCCTAGAATAAACTTAGCAATTGAAGAATATTGTGTGAAGAATTTAGATATTAACGAAACATATTTACTGTTCTACATTAACGAACCTTCCATTATCATTGGTAAAAACCAAAACACAGTAGAAGAAATTAATGCAGATTACGTAAAAGAAAAAGGTATTCATGTCGTTCGTCGTCTATCAGGCGGAGGCGCAGTATATCACGATTTAGGAAACTTAAACTTCAGCTTTATTACGAAAGATGATGGAGACAGTTTCAGCAACTTCAAAAAATTCACAGAGCCTGTAACGAAAGCTCTTGGTAAATTAGGCGTAAATGCAGAACTAAGTGGTCGTAACGACATTTTAGCTGAAGGTAGAAAAATTTCAGGTAACGCGCAGTTCTCAACGAAAGGTCGTATGTTCAGTCACGGTACGTTACTATTTGACTCTGAAATCGATCACGTCGTATCAGCGTTAAAAGTA
Source organism: Bacillus cereus group sp. BfR-BA-01379 (assembly GCF_022663605.1). Lineage (NCBI taxonomy): Bacteria > Bacillati > Bacillota > Bacilli > Caryophanales > Bacillaceae > Bacillus > Bacillus cereus group sp. BfR-BA-01379. Next base: position 28,280 of record NZ_JAKUFT010000054.1, on the reverse strand, counting down.
AAAATGGATAAGATCCAATCAAAAGGAATCAAATCAATCCGTAGCCGCGTTGCGAATATTACAGAGTTTTTAAATGAAAAAATGACGACAGAAGAGTTTAGACAACTTCTTCTAGAAACAATTTTCGAAGGTGAAATAGACATTCCGATGTACGAATTAACAGAAAATGATTGGAAAGAAATCCATAAACTTTCTGAAGAACGTTATCAAAATTGGGATTGGAACTACGGAAAATCTCCAAAGTTCAACTTACAACATTCACACCGCTTCCCAGTTGGCCAAGTTGACGTTCGTCTTGAAGTGAAAAAAGGAACAGTAACAGAATGTAAAATTTACGGTGACTTCTTCGGCTCACTAGATGTACATGACATTGAAGAGCGTCTAACAGGTGTACAATTTGATAAAGATGCATTCACTGTAGCTTTAGAAGGCGTAGATATCGCACGTTACTTCGGTAATATTACAACAGAAGATTTCTTACATTTATTCTTCTAAAAATGAGGGAGGCTGCCGTAACTGGCAGCCTCTTTTTTTTGCGTAAATTTTCGGTAAGTCGATACAATTTCACTCACCATACAATCACAGGACATTTCCCCCTTATAAAGGAATATATATATATTTAAAAGGAGGCGGATCGAAATGAAAAGGGTAATGTACGTCGTATTACTACTCAGTTTCGTCATCGGAATGACAGCGTGTAACGATGAAACGTCCTCAAGTCGCACACTTTTATCTATTGGAAAACCAGCGAAAGATAATGTCATATATTTTACACATACAGATAACAGGCGAAAGATAGATGATATACGAACTATGTTTCAAAATAAGGAATGGAAAAGAAATGGAGCGTTTAGTACGGTGAATAAAACGCCAGATCTTGTCTTGTCGATAGACGAGGACAATAAAGGAATGCCAACGTTATATGTTACATTGTTCTTTCATGAAAATGGAGCGGATGCAATCAACTTGTATGGGGAGTATACGAGCTTGAATAAAGAGGAACTAGAAAAACTTAGTGAAAAGATGAGTGCATATTATCCTGAAATGATTTTAGCCTTCGTTTCATAATTTATTAACACAAGAAATTCCCGTATCCTTCCAAAGTGAATCAACAGGAGGTGATCGTTGTATATGCAATTAATGGAATATCACTTGCTACTTTAATTTTCTTTTAATATAATTAATTTAGAATTTTTAAATATTCTAAATTTTATAAAGGTGGGGTTTGTGTGAATCTCGTTCAATCTTTGGCTGAAACGGCGAAAAAGAAGGGGGATAAACCGGCTTATATATTTATGGATCAGTCGGTCTCGTATGACCAATTAAACAAAATGGTCACAAGGTTTTCTAGCAATTTAGCAGCGATGGGCATTGGAAAAGGGGACAATGTCGCATTAGTTGTTGGAAACTCACCACATTTTTTGGTCGGTTTATACGGAACAATGAAAGCTGGAGCAACTGTCATTCCGGTTAATCCAATTTATACAGCAGACGAAATGCATTACATTTTACAAAATGGAGATGTAAAAACAATCATCGTACTCGACGTCCTTCTACCTGTTATACAATCTCTTACAACAAGACTTCCTTCACTTGAAAACATCATCATATGCGAAACCTCATCAGATTTTAAACATACAGAAACCGAAAAAATGAAAACGTTTACGACAATGGTAGGGGCTGGAGATGTAACTTACGAAGGCCCAGAGTTAGATGAAGAAGATGTAGCCGTTATTCTATACACTTCAGGCACGACTGGAAAACCGAAAGGCGCTATGTTAACACATAAAAATTTATATAGTAATGCGAGCGATGTGGCGTCGTATTTACAATATACTGCCGATGATCGCGTCGTTGCCGCCTTACCGATGTTCCATGTATTTTGCTTAACAGTGGCGGTCAATGCGCCAATTGTGAACGGAGCGACTATTTTAATGTTACCGAAATTTAGTCCGAAAGAAGTATTCCGTATTTGTCGTACGTACGAACCGACGATTTTTGCTGGTGTACCGACGATGTACAATTATTTATATTTATTCGAAGAAGCAAGCGCAGAAGATGTGAAGACGCTTCGCCTTTGTATTTCAGGTGGTGCATCCATGCCTGTTGCTCTTCTGCAGAACTTTGAAAAACGTTTTGACGTTATCGTTTCAGAAGGATACGGTTTATCAGAAGCATCACCAGTTACTTGTTTTAACCCGTTAGATCGTCCGCGAAAACCTGGATCAATCGGTACAAATATTTGGCATGTAGAAAATAAAATTGTGAACGAACTTGGGGAAGAAGTACCTGTTGGTGCAGTTGGCGAATTAATTGTTCGCGGACCTAACGTTATGAAAGGATATTATAACGCGCCAGAAGATACAGCTGCGACATTGAAAGACGGCTGGCTGTATACAGGAGACTTAGCGAAAATGGATGAAGAAGGTTACTTCTATATCGTTGATCGTAAAAAAGATATCGTCTTAGTTGGCGGTTATAACGTATATCCTCGTGAAGTAGAGGAAGTATTATACACACACGAATCTGTAGCAGAAGTTGTCGTAATTGGCGTTCCTGATGAAAACTTAGGAGAAGCAGTGCGAGCTTACGTCGTTCTGAAACAAGCTCAAGTAACAGAAGAGGAGCTTATGCATTATTGCACGTTACATTTAGCAAAATATAAAGTGCCGGTGAGTATCGAGTTTTTAACAGAATTACCAAAGAATACGACGGGTAAATTGTTAAGAAGGGCGTTAAAAGAGAAAGCGATGCAAGTATAAAAATAGGGGCAACCATCTTTATGAAGGTGGTTGCCTTTGTATTTTTTAGCATTGGTTAAGCTATGGTGCCATATATTTAGACCGTAATATGACTAATAAGGAGGAGATATACGTGGAGCAAAAGGAATTACGTTTACGGAGAGTTCAATACCTTATTTGTGACATTATGGATGAAATGAACGCGGAAAGTGAAAAGAAAAACTTAGAAATACTGCAACAAGTCATTGATCATCTTTCAGGTGCGATAGGTGATTTAGTCGATCCATCAAGCTCGTATTCTATTGATTATTTGGAAAGAAAAGTTCATACGGCACATTATTTACTGTTTAAAAATGAGCGAAAGGCATATTTGTGCAGGAAATGATATTTTTTATTTGACATTGATAATCATTATCAATATGATGGTTATGTTGGGTATAATCATATAAAGAGAGAGGTCATGTTGATAATGATTAAGAAAAAATATGTTAATGCGTTCGTTATAGCAGCAACTTTAGCAGTTCCATTTAGTGGTATTATGGCACCGATTGCGAAAGCAGAAGCGGCAGTAGAAATGAAAGCAGCTAGCAAACTAGCAGATGGCACATATGACGTTATTTTAAAGACTTATAAAGATCAAACGAATGATACATCAGTTGCATCTACATATTTAAAAAATCCAAAAGTAACGATTCAAGGTGATAAAAAAATCGTTACGTTAACAGTTCAAGATAGTAGCTATTTTCAGTATCTTAGAGTAGAAGATCCAAATAAAATAGGGACATTCCATGATGTAAAAGTAATCTCCGAAGATAAAGCGAATAATGGCACAAAAGTTGTTCAATTTGAAATCGGTGAGTTCTCGAAAAAATATAATATGCAAATGCATATATTAATTCCAGCAATTAAATATGATCATAAATATCAACTACAGTTTGAAATTGATGCAAGTGCAATTGAACAGAAACCTAAATTCTCAGATGTACCGGCCTGGGCACAAGAATCAGTTCAATATTTAGTAGATAAAGAAGCTGTGCACGGTAAGCCAGACGGTACATTTGCTCCGGCTGAAAATATCGATCGTGGCTCAGCTGCGAAAATATTAGCAACTGTTTTAGGTTTAGAAATTAAGAAAGATGCAAAGCCATCATTCCCTGATGCACAAAATCACTGGGCTACACCATACATCGCAGCAGTTGAAAAAGCAGGTATTGTAAAAGGTGATGAGAAAGGTAACTTTAATCCAAGCGGGTTAATTAACCGTGCATCAATGGCTTCTATGCTAGTAAATGCATATAAATTAGAAAGAAATGAAAATATGAAACTACCAAAAGAATTTGCTGACTTAAACAATCATTGGGGTGCGAAATACGCCAATATTTTAATCCAAGAAAACATTTCAATTGGAACAGATAATGGCTGGGCTCCAGATAAAGCGGTAAGCCGTGCGGAAGCAGCGCAATTTATTGCGAAGACGGATAAGTTAAAGAAATAAATTGAAACTGTAATCAGTGAGGGACGATCCTCACTGATTTTTATTTAGGAAGAAAAAACAAAATCCAAGTTGACACATATGAATTACGGAATTAAAATGAAAAGAAATCGAATAAAATGCATTAGAAGCTAATCAGATAAACTGAAGGCGCACAATGTTCACTTTTGTGAATATATTGTGTGCCTTTTTCTATTATATAAACTAAGGGGGCTTAACAATGAAAAAGTGGGGTAAGACAGCGTTTATGAAAAGTACAGGTATTTTATTATCAGCAGTTGTGCTTTTATCAGGGTGTGGTTCGGCAACATCCACTAATAATTCTGAAGGAAGTGGAGATAAAAAAACAGTTGAGCTTTTAAATGTTTCGTATGATCCAACTAGGGAATTATATCAAGACTTCAATAAAGAATTTGCGAAGTATTGGAAAGAAAAAAATGGGCAAACGGTAAATGTAAAACAATCACATGGAGGATCTGGAAGTCAGGCACGTTCTGTTATTGATGGTTTAGAAGCCGATGTTGTTACGCTAGCGCTTGCTTATGATATTGATGCGATTAGCAAGAAGAAACAGTTAGCAGAAGACTGGCAAAAGCGATTTGCGGATAATTCAACTCCGTACACATCAACAATTGTATTTCTAGTGCGAAAGGGCAACCCGAAAGGAATTAAAGATTGGGATGATTTAACGAAAAAAGGTGTGTCTGTCATTACGCCAAATCCGAAAACATCAGGCGGAGCACGTTGGAACTATTTAGCGGCGTGGGGATACGCACTGAAAAAATATAATAACAGTGAAGATAAGGCGAAAGAATTTGTTGGGCAAATTTATAAAAACGTGGAAGTACTTGATTCAGGAGCACGCGGAGCAACGACAACATTTGTTGAAAAAGGAATTGGAGACGTATTAATCGCGTGGGAAAATGAAGCGTTGTTATCACAAAAAGAACTTGGAAAAGATAAATTTGAAATTGTAACACCGTCTATTAGTGTACTTGCGGAACCACCAGTAGCGGTTGTAGATAAAGTCGTTGATAAAAAAGGAACGAAAAAAGTAGCAGAAGGATACCTAGAATATTTGTACTCAGAAAAAGGGCAGGAAATTGCGGCGAAAAACTTTTATCGTCCTCGTAATGAAAAAGTAGCAGAAAAATACGCATCTCAATTTCCGAAGATTCAATTATTTACAGTAGATGAACTATTTGGTGGTTGGAAAAAGGCACAGGAAAAACACTTTAATGACGGCGGCGTATTCGATAAAATGTATCAAAAATAATGGGCGCTGCTAAAGGGGGATGAGGTGAAAGAAGATGAGAAAGAAACGTGTTTTACCAGGGTTTGGATTATCTCTTGGGTTTACAATGCTGTATATGAGTTTATTCGTACTTATACCACTTTCTATCGTATTTATTCAAACTTCACAGTTAGGTTGGAAGAAGTTTGCTGGGGTTATAACGAACGAGCGTGTGTTACATTCCTATCAAGTTAGCTTGACAACTTCATTTGCAGCGGCCGTTGTAAATGCCATTTTCGGTTTATTAATCGCTTGGGTACTCGTTCGCTACACATTTCCAGGGAAACGACTATTAGATGGACTCATTGATTTACCGTTTGCTCTGCCTACAGCTGTAGCTGGTATTACACTTACCACTTTATATGCGGAAAATGGCTGGATTGGAAAAATATTAAGTGTGTTTCATATAAAAGTAGCATTCACACAACTTGGAATAATCGTTGCGCTTACTTTTATCGGTTTACCATTTGTCGTTCGGATGGTGCAACCGGTACTTCAAAATATTGATAAAGAAATAGAAGAAGCGGCCTCGAGTTTAGGGGCATCACGCTTTCAAATATTTGTGAAAATCATTTTACCAGAAATCTTTCCGGCTCTTCTGGCGGGTTTTTCACTCGCATTTGCACGAGCATTAGGAGAGTACGGATCTGTCGTTTTCATCGCAGGGAATATGCCGATGAAAACAGAAATCGCACCACTGATGATTATGACAAAACTAGAACAATATGATTATGCGGGCGCAACAGCTGTAGCGACTGTAATGCTTATTATTTCTCTCCTTTTCCTTCTTCTTATCAATATGATTCAAAGCTGGAGTAGAAGGCATGAACTGAAAAGCGAATAGGAGGGGAGAATATGGAACCAACATTACTAGAAAAGAAAATAGTAAAAAGCAAATCACCTAAAAAAGAATCTAAGTTTGTACCAATTGTATTTATTACAATTACAGTTTTATTTTTATCTCTCTTTCTATTACTGCCGCTCATCACGATTTTTTTAAAGGCTTTTGAACGAGGGATTGATGTATACGTTGCAGCCGTAACAGATCAAGAAGCATTTTCGGCAATTCGGTTAACGCTTCTCGTTGCATGTATCGTCGTACCGCTTAATACGATATTCGGGATAGCAGCTGCATGGCTTATTACTAAATTTCAGTTTAAAGGAAAACAAATATTGCTTTCTCTTATTGAATTACCATTTGCTGTGTCACCAGTTATCGCAGGATTAGTATTCGTTTTACTTTTTACACCGAGGGCTGCTCTTGGCGGATGGTTACTCGAGCATGGGATCAAACTCATTTTCTCTGTCCCAGGCATTATTATCGCAACGATTTTTGTAACGTTTCCTTTTGTTGCACGTGAACTAATTCCGATTATGCAAGCGCAAGGGAAAAGTGAAGAAGAGGCAGCTCTATCACTTGGCGCAAGTGGCTGGAAAATGTTTTGGCGCGTTACACTTCCCAATATAAAATGGGGTCTTTTATACGGCATGATCCTATGTAATGCCCGTGCTATCGGTGAGTTCGGAGCAGTTTCTGTTGTATCAGGTCACGTACGCGGTGTTACGAATACGATGCCGCTTCACATTGAAATTTTGTACAATGAATATCAATTTTCAGCAGCGTTCGCTGTGGCGACTTTAATGTCACTCATCGCTGTTCTTACGCTCGTTATAAAAAACTGGATTGAATGGAGAATGGAAAAACGACAATAAGGGGGATTATGGTGAGTATTCAAATTCAAAATGTATCAAAACAATATGGTGCATTTCAGGCGTTAACAGACATTCATTTGGATATTCCAAAAGGCGAACTTGTCGCCTTATTAGGCCCGTCAGGTTCTGGGAAAACGACGTTATTACGAATTATTGCCGGATTAGAAGAGGCGGATGACGGTTCTATATCATTTGATGGGGAAGACTTAACGAGCATTCATGTGAAAAATCGACAAGTCGGCTTCGTCTTCCAGCATTATGCGCTCTTTAAACATATGAATGTATTTGAAAATGTCGCTTTCGGTTTAAAGGTAAGAAGGAAAAGCTTAAGACCGTCAGCAGCAGTAATAGAAGAAAAAGTAACAGAACTATTGAAACTAGTAAAAATGGATGGTTTCGCCAAACGTTACCCAGCGCAACTATCTGGCGGACAACGACAGCGTATCGCACTAGCGCGGGCACTTGCAGTTGAACCGAAAATTTTATTACTCGATGAGCCGTTCGGTGCACTTGATGCAAAAGTGAGAAAAGAATTACGAAGATGGCTCCGGAAACTACATGACGAATTTCAAATTACGAGCGTATTCGTAACACATGATCAAGAAGAAGCACTAGACGTTGCGGACCGCATCGTTGTCATGAATGAAGGCCGCATTGAACAAATGGGAACACCAGAAGAAGTATATGAAAATCCAGCAAGCCCGTTCGTGTATGACTTTTTAGGGAATGTAAATTTATTTCACGGCCGCGTCCATAAAGGTAAGCTGAATGTAGGGTCGGTGGAACTAGAAGCACCAGAGCATAAGCACGTTTCAAACGTAGACGGAGTAGCCTACGTAAGGCCGCATCACTTAGCCATCTCTCGTACGAAACAAAGCGTAGATGCAATCCCTGCAAAAGTATCATACTCTCACGCAGTTGGCCCTGTCGTATATGTAGAATTAAAACGAGACGGAACAGATGAGTATTTAGAAGCAGAAATTAGTAAAGAACAGTTCAAACAGCTCAGCATTCAATCAGGTGATGTTGTATACGTACAGCCGAAAGAAGTGAAGGTATTTATTCCAGAGGATTTTGTGATTTAATGGTAAGGTGCGGTTCCTGTATGAGTATGTATAGGGGCCGTATTTTTTGTTTTTGAGATATGGATTTTTAGAGGAAATAGGTAATGAAGAAAAGAAATTGAATGGCCTTGATTTCTTATGTTTCCACTATTTATTCATCGTAAACAAAATGGATATTACACCTAGTTAACGATATATTTAAACTCTACAATATTATAATTCATTTTGTCGAATTATGTAATACAAAATAGATAATTGTCGATAAAGTTTCGGAATTGTTATCTTTTTTGAAAATCTTACATTTTTTTAATTGAGTTTCATCCCATAATTCATTAGATTCTTAATTGTAAAAAATAAACCGATGCGAATCAGGGGTGAATGTATGGAAAAGAAGAAAGTTAAGACACGATGGTATAGGTACGTAATACAACTTATTGTAGTTGCATTAATTGTTACTTCTATACCACTGAATGGATTGGCGGAAACAGCACCACCGTTTACACCATCTCCAAATTCAGAACAAAGTCCGGAAGTGGAAAAGAAAGAGGAAACCGAGCTACCAGATCCACATCCAGATCAATTAAAGAAGGATAAGGCTAAAGCACAGGCGAGTCCGACTGAGATTGTAGAAGAAAGAACGGAAACAGAAAAAGTTTTCGATAATAATGATGGTACGTATACGAAAAAGGTATATACGGAACCGGTTCATGTTGAGAAAGATGGAAAGTTAGAAGAGGTTTCACCGAAATTAGTAGAAGCACCAAATGAAAAAATTGTAACAGAAAATACAACATTAGAACCAGAATTTGAAAAGGTAGCACAAGATGGAAAGTACGTTCAATTTAAAGTAAAAGATCATACGATTCAGTATAAATTAATGAGTGCAAATGGTGAAAAAGGTGAAGTGAAGCCGTCACCGGTCACTGCAACACATGAAAATAATACAGTCTGGTATAAAGGGATTTTCCCAAATATAGATTTAAAGAGTACGACGTTTAATGAAAATGTAAAAGAAGATTTTGTATTACGCGAGTATACAGGACATCATATTTTTACATTTGCATTAGAAACAGATTTAACACCGAATATACAGGAAGATGGTTCAATCGACTTCCAAAATGAGAAAAAAGAAAAAGTCTTCACATTACCGAAACCGTATATGAATGATTCAAATGTGGATCAACAATCAGGTGAGGCTGTAACGTCAGATGCGGTTCGTTACAATATTGAGAAGACAGCTGAAAAAACATATACATTAACTGTTACTGCAGACCCGCAGTGGTTACAAGCACCAGAGCGAAAATATCCGGTATATGTAGATCCTTCTGTTGAACTAGGTAATTTTGAAAATGCATACGTTGCAAGTACATCTGCTAGTGTCAATTATTCAGGAGGAAAACTTTGGGATTCCGGTCAAAATGCTTACACATTAAAAGTTGGGTATTATGACGGGGCAACTGGAACAAACTTTGCATTTGTTAAACCGAATGTTTCAAATTTAAATGGTGCAAAGATTGAAAGTGCAACATTCCATGCCTATGCAGTTTGGCATTATTATGCGAATCAGCCAAATGGTGTTTGGTTAGATGAAGTTACAGGTAGCTGGAATGTTGGCGGAGTGAACTGGAATAATAAACCGAACTCTGCAAATATTGCGCATGCTGATGTAACAAGAGGACAATGGGCAAAATTTAACGTAACAAATACAGTAAAAGCATGGGTGGAAGGGACAAAACAAAATAACGGCTTTAAGCTACATGCAAACGGAAATGGACAAAACCATTGGAAGAAATTTATTGCAGCTGAAAACGGAGCAAATGCACCGTACTTAGAAGTGAAGTATTCGTACGCAAAACCGAATACACCGAGAGTACAAGCTTACTCGAATGGGAGTGGAAGTGGTTCAGGTCACTTTAATGTACAATGGGATCCAGTTCCAGGAGCAAAAGGATATAAGGTGGCCATTTTTAACGGATATGACTATGAATATATTCCTGTTGGGAATGTGACAAATTGGACAACGAAAGATAAAAAAATATTCCCGACGCCAGAAGAGATTGCACAAGGACGCTACGGGATACATGATGATGGAAAAGGGGCAGAGGCACCTACTAACCCAGGACAAATATATAAAAATGCTTATCAAGCAGGAGGTCCATACGGAGATTATAGTGGCAGAAGTAGCTACTGGATTCGTATCGTGGCAGAGTATCCATTTGGTGATAGCCCACTTTCGGATGGAGTCGTTCCATTTATTCCGTTAGAACAAGTGAAAAAACCAGATGGTTCAGCATATATGAATGCGACAGATAAGGAAACGGGGTATGTCACATTAAAGTGGGATGCGGTCCCAGCGGCATCCGGCTATAAAGTTTGGGTATATAACGGAAAAGATTATGAAGCGTTTGATGTAGGAGATAAGACTAACTGGACAACGCAAAACGAGAAAATTTGGCCAACAAAAGATGAAATCGCAAAAGGTCAATATTTACTTCATCATGATAAAAAAGGAACAGAATTAGCATTAGATCCATCACCTGTATATAAGAATTCTGGTGGAATCTATGCTGGTTTTAAAAATTATTGGTTCCGTGTAACGGCATATAGTAAGGCTGGACACCCTGAAAGTGAAATTTCGCATGAATTTGTCCCTAAATTCTCCCAAGATTTTGGATTTATGGGTATGTTTGATTATTGGGCATCTATTAATGTGTTAAATGGAAAAGTAAATGCCTCTAATGGAAACTTTTTAATGCAAGAAAGTGATATAGCACTTTCAGGTCGGGGACCAGGTGTATCTGTAGTAAGGGTTTATAATAGCCAGAGTACCCAAGTCGGATTGTTTGGTAAAGGATGGTATAGTAGTCTAGAAGGAAAGGTATGGCGTGATGCAGGAAATAATTTAATTTTACTTTCCGAAAATGGCGCCAATATTATATTTACGAGAACAGGTGAGGGAACCTATCAAGCGCCTATAGGCGTGTATTTAGACATAAAGGAAACAACACAAGGATATGAAATAAAAGATAAAGAACAAACGGTTACTTTTTACTCCAAAGCAGGAAATTCGGGACGAATTGAATATATAAAAGATAAGTACGGCAATACAACAACATATTCGTATGATAGCGAATCTCGTTTATCAAAAGTAAAAAACGCTTCTGGTAAAGAATTATTCGTACAATATGATGGGAGTAATAAAAAAGCTGCAAGAGTAATCGGTCCAGACAACAAGACGATTACATTTAAGTATGATGGAGATTTACTCGTTTCTTCGACAACACCAGAAGGAAAAGCATATAAATATGGATATGATAACGGATTACTAACATCTATTTATGATCCACAACATACAGATGTAAAGCCATATAAAACATCGTATGCATATGAGAATAATAGATTAGTAAAAGTAACGGATCCATTAGGGAAAGCTACAACATTAGCATATAATACAGGTTCAAAAGAAGTTACATTAACGAATCCAAAGGGACGTAAGACTGTTTATACGTATAACGATGCTGGAAATCCAGTGAAAACAGTTGAAGATGTGGGACGTCTGAATTTAACGACATCGTATGAATATAATGCAAACAATTTAGTAAAAACAACAACTCCTAAAAATCAAACAGAAACAGCAACCTATGATGGTAATGGGAATGTAACTTCTGTTACTGATGAAATGGGAACAGAGAAGTTTGAGTACAATAAAGATAATGGGATTGTTAAAGCGACAGATAATGAGAATCGTGAAACAACAGTTGCTTATAAGGCTGCAAATACAGAAGTATCTGAAACAGACCAAGCGGCTCATACGTCTTCTTTCACACAGCATGATCAATTCGGCAATCCGGTTGAAACAAGTAAAGAATTAAGTACCGGCGAAAATTTAATTCAAAACCCAAGTTTTGAGGCAAATATAACGGATAAATGGTCAAAAGTAGATACGAATAATACTGGTTCTATAGCAAAAGATGCAACACCGGCACCAGGTGCCCTTGGCGGAGAATCTTCATTAAAACTTACAACAGAAGCAACAAATGATGGTTGGGGCTATATTGGAGTTATGCAAGAGGTGGCGGTAGAGCCAAATACGACTTATACATTAAGTGGTATGGTAAAAACAAATTTAGCAGCGGGATCAGCTATCTTTAATGTAAAGTCATTAAATGAAAAGCGTGAAGGAATAGATAAGGGTTGGCACGATACACGTCATAATAGAGTTGAAGGAAAACGAGACTGGGTCAATCGTCAAATTACGTTTAAAACGACAGAACAAACAAGGACAATACAGATTTATTTACAAGCAGAAAATGATGGTTCTTCGACAAGTGGCTCTGTCTGGTTTGATAAGATGCAACTTGAAAAAGGAGAGGTCTCTTCTAGTTTTAATCCGATTGAAAATAGCAGTGTAGAGAATATGACGGAGAAAGGTTGTATTCCAGGGTGGATTCGAGGTAATGGATCAAGTTGTGATCCGAAAGACACTTCCCATAAGGAAAGCTTTACAGGAGATTCGTCTATTGTATTAGAACGTAGCCAATATGGCGGTTCAGATGTAGGTTATGGTACGCATATACATTTAAATCAGAAAAAAGCAGAAACAATTACATTAACAGGGATGTCTAAATCTGAGAATGTAGAAAATACTGCACCAGATAAACTCTCACGAGATTATTCTATTTGGGCAGATGTGTATTATCAAGATGGTAGTGGTACGAACTATCAGGCGAAATTCCCAAGTGGTACAAATGATTGGAATCGTAGTGCGGTTGTCATTCCTGCTACTAAACCAATTAAACGTATGGAAGTCTACCTTCTATTTAGAAGAGAGAATAAAGGAAAAGTTTGGTTCGATAATATTCGTTTACTAGAAGGTAACGCCCTTATTAAAAACGAGTACGATAACGACGGAAATGTTGTTGCCACGTATGATGAAGAAGGTCAGAAAAACACTTTCACATACGATGCATCAGGAAATAAAAAGAACGAAACAGATGAAAAAGGAAATACAAAACTATATGATTACAACAAAGATAATCTATTAACAAAGGTTACATTAAAAAATGGTACTTCTGTAAATTATCTGTATGATCATAATGGAAATACAACAGAGAAATCTGTCATGTTTGGTGGTAAAACACAAACAACTAAATATGAATACGATGTAGGTAATAAAAATACAGTTTATATCGATGCATTAAACCGTCGTATTGAACATACGTATGATGAAAATGCAAAAAAGATTAAGACAAAAATGCCAAATGGTTCAATTTTAGAATCTGTATATGATACAGCGGACCGTGTCGTTGGTGAAAAGCGCAATGGCAAAGATTCATTTACATTCGAACTTAATCCGAATGGACAAGTTACGAAAATAAAAGATCTTGTCAATGGTGTAGAACGTTCGAAAACATACGATAAGGCTGACCGTGTCACAAATGCAACAGATAGCCGAGGCGGAAAAATTGACTGGACATACCATGACAAAGCAAACAGTAAGACAGAGAAATTAAAAGAACAAACAGTAACGCAAGGTGGATACACAAATAAAGTATCGTATGACTACAACACGTTAGATCAAAACATACGTGTAACAGACGGTTCTCAAACGTATCGATTTGATTATGACGATCAAGGAAATGTTCGTACGTATACAGCTGGCAACGGTTCCGGTTCTACTTTTAACTATGATTATACGAACAAAATTACAAATCTAGTGATTGGTACATCGGGTCAGACTATTTTCTCTGAACGCTATGAATATGATCAATCAGGTAATCGTACTGTAGTCAAACACGAGTCTCCAAAAAGTGGGTTAGTAACGAAGACTCAGTATGAGTATGATGCGAGTAATCAGCTGACGAAAGAGATTTTCCCGTTATTAAGAGGAGAAAAAACATATACATATGACGGTTTTGGTAACCGTACATCTGTAGCAACAAAGCGACTTAACAAAACGACAACAATTGAAGCGCAATTTAATGACGGAAATCAACTTGTTAAGTTCGGAGATGAATCTCTGACGTATGATGCGAATGGAAATCGTACATCGGATGGAAAGTACAAGTATACATGGAATGAAAATGACCAAATTGTAGCTATCACAAAACAAGGTGAGAGTAATGCATTCACAACTTATAAGTATGATGAGGAAAATCGTCGTATTGAAAAGAATGTAAATGGTCAAGTAACACGTTATTTCTATGATGGAGATAGTATTAATCCTTTGTATGAAACAGATGGAAGTGGAACTGTACTGCGCCAATATGTATACTCTATAGATGGCGCACGTTTGGCAATGAAATCACAAGGTCAAACGCTATACTATCACTATAACCCTCGTGGTGACGTTGTTGCGATGACGAATCAAAACAAAGAAGTTGTAGCAACGTATGAATATGATTCGTGGGGTAACGTAGTAAAGAGTGATACGAAAGGTATCGCCGCAGATAATCCGTTTGGATATGCGGGATACATGTATGATAAAGAAATTGGCATGTATTACTTGATTGCGAGATATTATAATCCAGAGCACGGGGTATTTTTATCAGCAGATCCAGAACCTGGTGATGAAGATGATCCAATTACGCAGAATGGATATACGTATGCAGATAATAATCCAATTACATTAATTGATGACGATGGAAATAAGGCTAAGAAAAGCTCAGGAAATAAAAATACAGGAAATAAAAATACAGGAAAGAAAAATAATACAGGAAACAAAAGTAAGGCTAAGCAACCTACCATAAGAAATGGACATCTAGCTGGAAAAAAACATCCGGTTTCAGGTATTACATTCGATAAAAAGGGATTTCCAATATTTCGAAGTAAATTTAATATGACACTACCGAGAAGTTTATGGGGGGCAAGTAATCCGACGCAATTCAAATATTTAAATAAAGCAGCAGCTAAGCAACTAATAGCGAATAAACAAAACATCTTTTTTGCAAGTGATATAAAACGGATGCAAAAAGGAGATAATCCAGTCGGCCATACGTGGCATCACCATCAAACGCCAGGATTAATGCAATTAGTCAATACTGTGGTACATCGACAAACTGGTCATACTGGAGGTAGGGCATTATGGGGAAAATAAAAGAAGGATTTAATATTAAACTGGAATATTTTAATGAAGACGAGTTGGAAATGTTAAGAGGTAAAATAATTTTCCTCTTAGATGAAAAAATCATTTATGAAGAAGAGACTGATATTATAGAGCCCTTAATACATTTTTTTGATGAGTGGGTAAATCTTTTAAAGTATAACGAGGGTACATTATTCTTGGATAACTATGAGAAGACCTTACATTTTATTCAACAAGAAAATATGATTAATATTAGTAGTAGTAAAGAAATTATTTCAGTTGAAAGAGTACAGTTTTTTAATGTTGTATTTGATTTTTGTAAGGAACATATAGAGAAATTAATTAGTAAAGTACCAGGACATTTTAATTTGAATGCCGCTTATAAGCAGATAATTGATCTAGAAAAGCTCGATGAGGACTTCATTACTACTGGAAACTTGAATGTTTATCGGAAATATTCAAGTGAAAGTCGTTATGAAATAAGCTGGAGTGATCTGAAAAATGAAAGAAATATAGAAATTCTTCCTCAATTCTCAAGAGACAACGACTTTTTATATGTTGGAAATGGACCAGCGAATAAGTTTAGTAAAATAGACATATTGAATAAAAAAACACTTTGGACTGAGCATCTCAACTTTGTTGAGAGTGGAATTGTATTTTGTCAACAAGATGATAAGGTTTTTGTAGGAGATATTAGTAGAGAAGAGGAAAAGTCAAAACTTGTGTGCATGTCTGCAAAAGATGGAAAGAAATTATGGGAGTTAGAGTTGGAAGGAGAAATAAAAGGGGTTTATTTCCTACCAAATAATGTATTAGAAGTAATGGTTGTGATGGATTATGGTTTGAACATCATATTAGATATTGAAACAGGAAAAGAGAAACAGACTGTATATACTGGAATTGGTGGAGAAAATTTGAAGGTGCGACTGTTTTCTGATTATTATGTTCTAATAGGAGAATGTTATGAAGAAGGGGAACTAATAGATCCTTATATAGTTTGTATGACAGCTGTTGACTTAAATAGTAATATTTTATGGCGAGAAAATATTGATTGTCGCCCCAATACTCCCACATATTTAGAAAATCATACGGCTTTAATAGTGGGAGAGGAGAGTATTCAAAGGTGGGATTTGAAAAAAGAATCACCAGAATTAATCTTAGAGATAGATATTGAAGAAGAGGATTATTTATATGTGGTAGCTGATAACTTAAAAATAGGTTTGGTTAGACATATATATGATATGGACGATGTAGTAACACGGAAAACATGCCTTCAATTTTTTGGAGTAGATGATGGCAAGGAAATATATGAATGCTTATTACCAGGTGAAATAAAACTTGAACCTAACTTAGTTGATAATATGTGTGTTGTAGTTATGGATAATGGAAAAGTCTATTGTATAGATTTAGTACATAACCAAATTAAGTGGGAAACAAGATTTGCGCATGATGTGATAAGATCTCCGAGATATGTGGAGGATAAGATCTATATGTCTTCACATGAACTTGAAGTAAAATGCTTAGACATAAAATCTGGTAAGGTAGAATTCACATTATATTTACCAAAGTTTATTTTGGAGTCTGATTCCATACATGAGGTAATTAAAACAAATAACTTATTGTATTTTACTTGTATTAGTGGAAATGTGTTTGAAGTACGAGAAAGATAACAAGGTATTTACAAATAAAAAACGATGTGAACTAATATCTATCAGCAAGAGTAAGCATTAAATTCTTAATGGGTGTCTTGAAATCAGGAGTAAGTTCAAAATCAAACATTTAACAAGATGATGCCCATAAATGATGTTTTTATAAATTCACTTTTTGAATGCGATCAAGAAATGGCGTATGAGCTAGCAGCCTTTTCCATTGAATATTTAGATGATGGCACCAGGTGAGAAAAGTGATGTATTTATGGCTGTTATGTTACCACATATAGATAAGGTAAAGGGAAAAAGGAAGAGCTAACGTAAGCTCTTCCTTTTTTGTATGCAATAAATTTGAATTCAGATAAATAGACTTAATTTTTATGTGACAGGTGGCTTTCAAGTGTATTGAAAGGTTTCAGGTTGTTAATAAATAATAAAAGTTCAGTGACGAGCTTTGAATAATTTTTGGGGTTATTTCCTTGTTAAACCATTATTTAATCATAATAAATTAAATATATATTACACCTGATTAACTATGTATTTTAACTATGTAATATTATAATTCATTTTGTCGAATTATGTAATACAAAATAGATAATTGTCGATAAAGTTTCGGAATTGTTATCTTTTTTGAAAATCTTACATTTTTTTAATTGAGTTTCATCCCATAATTCATTAGATTCTTAATTGTAAAAAATAAACCGATGCGAATCAGGGGTGAATGTATGGAAAAGAAGCAAGTTAAGAAACGTTGGTATAGGTACGTAATACAACTTATCGTAGTTGCATTAATTGTTACCTCCATACCACTGAATGGATTGGCGGAAACAGCACCACCGTTTACACCATCTCCAAATTCAGAACAAAGTCCAGAAGTAGAAAAGAAAGAGGAAAAGGAGTTACCAGCTCCACATCCAGATCAGTTAAAGAAGGATAAGGCTAAAGCACAGGCGAGTCCGACTGAGATTGTAGAGGAAAGAACGGAAACCGAAAAAGTTTTCGATAATAATGATGGTACATATACGAAAAAGGTATATACGGAACCGATTCATATTGAGAAAGATGGAAAGTTAGAAGAGGTTTCACCGAAATTAGTAGAAGCACCAAATGAAAAAATTGTAACAGAAAATACAACATTAGAACCAGAATTTGAAAAGGCAGCACAAGATGGAAAGTACGTTCAATTTAAAGTAAAAGATCATACGATTCAGTATAAATTAATGAGTGCAAATGGTGAAAAAGGTGAAGTGAAGCCGTCACCGGTCACTGCAACACATGAAAATAATACAGTCTGGTATAAAGGGATTTTCCCAAATATAGATTTAAAGAGTACGACGTTTAACGAAAATGTAAAAGAAGATTTTGTATTACGCGAGTATACAGGACATCATATTTTTACATTTGCATTAGAAACAGATTTAACACCGAATATACAGGAAGATGGTTCAATCGACTTCCAAAATGAGAAAAAAGAAAAAGTCTTCACATTACCGAAACCATATATGAACGATTCAAATGTGGATCAGCAATCAGGTGAGGCTGTAACGTCAGATGCGGTTCGTTACAATATTGA
The DNA here is from genome assembly GCF_022663605.1 of Bacillus cereus group sp. BfR-BA-01379. Lineage (NCBI taxonomy): Bacteria > Bacillati > Bacillota > Bacilli > Caryophanales > Bacillaceae > Bacillus > Bacillus cereus group sp. BfR-BA-01379. The sequence continues at coordinate 9,670 of NZ_JAKUFT010000054.1, read as the reverse complement.
GAAGGCAGATGAAAAAACATATACATTAACTGTTACCGCAGACCCGCAGTGGTTACAAGCACCAGAGCGAAAATATCCGGTATATGTAGATCCTTCTGTTGAACTAGGTAATTTTGAAAATGCATACGCTGCAAGTACATCTGCTAGTGTCAATTATTCAGGAGGAAAACTTTGGGATTCCGGCCAAAATGCTTATACGTTAAAAGTTGGGTATTATGACGGAGCAACTGGAACAAACTTTGCATTCATTAAACCGAATGTTTCAAATTTAAAAGGTGCAAAAATTGAAAGTGCAACATTCCATGCCTATGCAGTTTGGCATTATTATGGAAATCAGCCGAATGGTGTTTGGTTAGATGAAGTAACAGGTGGATGGAATGTTGGCGGTGTGAACTGGAATAACAAGCCGGGTTCTAATAACATTGCACAAACTGATGTGGGACGCGGAAAATGGGCTCAGTTCAATGTAACGAATACAGTGAAAGCGTGGGTAGAGGGCGCGAGACCAAATAACGGTTTTAAGCTACATACAAACGGAAATGGGCAAAGCCATTGGAAGAAATTCATTGCGGCTGAAAGTGGAGCAGATGCACCGTACTTGGAAGTGAAGTACTCGTATGCGAAACCGAATCCACCAAAAGCACAAGCTTATTCAAATGGAACTGGGAGTGGTACAGGCCACTTTAATGTACAATGGGATCCAGTTCCTGGGGCAAAAGAGTATAAATTAGCTATTTTTAACGGATATGACTATGAATATATTTCAGTTGGCAATGTGACAAGCTGGACAACGAAAGATAAAAAACTATTCCCGACACGAGAAGAGATTGCACAAGGTCGTTACTGGTTACATGATGACGGAAAAGGGGCAGAAGCACCGACGAACCCAGGACAAATATATAAAAATGCTTATCAGGCAGGCGGTCCATATGGAGATTATAGTGGAAGAAGAAGCTACTGGATTCGTGTTATGGCAGTGTATCCATTTGAGGATGGTCCTCTTTCGGATGGAGTTGTTCCATTTCTTCCGTTAGAAACAATGAATCCACCTACAGGTTCGATGTATATTAATGCTACTGATCGACAAACTGGTTATGCAACATTGAAGTGGGATCCAGTTCCAGAAGCAGAAGGATACAAAGTTTGGATATTTAACGGGAAAGATTATGAAGCATTTGATGTAGGAAATACAACAAATTGGACAACGCAAAACCAAAATATTTGGCCAACAAAAGATGAAATTGCGAAAGGGCAATTTTTACTTCATCATGATAAAAAAGGTGTAGAATTATCGTTAGATCCATCACAAGTATATAAGAATTCTGGTGGCCAATATGGTGGTTTTAAAAAATATTGGTTCCGTGTAACAGCGTATAGTAAGGTCGGACATGCTGAAAGTAACATTTCACAGCCTTTTGTACCTATGTTTTCCGAAGATTTCGGATTCTCAGGTATGTTTGATTATTGGGCATCTATTCCAGTTTTAAATGGACAGGTAAATGCCTTTAATGGGAACTTCTTAATGGAAGAAAAGGATATAACTTTATCTGGTCGTGGTCCAGATGCTTCCTTAACGAGAACCTATAATAGCCAAGGCGGCCGAAATGGTATTTTTGGTAATGGTTGGGCTAGTAGTGTAGAAGAAACTGTTAGGCCAGATGCAGAAGGAAATATACTTTTACATACTGCAAATGGTGCAGCGATTGTCTTTACTCAAACGAGTGCAAATACGTATCAGGCTCCAGCAGGTATATATTTAGAAATCAAGCAAGTGCCAGGTGGTTATGAAGTAAAGGATAGTAATCAAACAGTTACTTTCTACCATTATACCGACTTAAGAGGAATTGGTTATGTAAAAGATAAATACGGAAATACAACAACTTATGAATATGATAATGAGTTCCGTTTATCAAAAATAAAGAATGCTTCAGGGAAAGAATTAGTACTGAAATATGATGAACATTATAAAAAAGTATCAAGAGTAATCGGTCCAGATAACAAGACCCTTACATTTAAGTATGATGGAGATTTACTCGTTTCTTCTACAACACCAGAAGGAAAAGTATATAAATATGGATATGATAATGGGGTACTAACATCTATTTATGATCCGCAACATACAGATGCCAAACCATATAAAACATCGTATGCATATGAGAATAATAGATTAGTAAAAGTGACGGATCCATTAGGAAAAGCTACGACATTAGCATATAATACAGGTTCGAAGGAAGTTACGTTAACGAATCCTAAAGGACGTAAGACGGTTTATACGTATAACGATGCTGGAAATCCAGTGAAAACAGTTGAAGATGTGGGACGACTGAATTTAACGACATCGTATGAATATAATGCAAACAATTTAGTAAAAACAACAACTCCTAAAAATCAAACAGAAATAGCGACATATGATGGTAATGGGAATGTAACTTCTGTTACTGATGAAATGGGAACTGAGAAATTTGAATACAATAAAGATAATGGGATTGTTAAAGCGACAGATAATGAGAATCGTGAAACAACAGTTGCTTATAAAGGAGCAAACACAGAAGTATCTGAAACAGATCAAGCAGCAAATACATCATCTTTCATGCAGTATGATCAATTTGGAAATCCAATTGAAACAACTAGAGAGCTAGGGACAGGGGAAAACCTGATTAAAAATCCAAGCTTTGAGATGGATATAACGAATGGATGGAAAGAAGAAAAAGGCAATAGCCAAGGGGCATTGAAAAAAGATGCAATCTTTGCACCTGGTGGATTGGGTGGAGCTTCATCTTTACAAATGATAGTAAAAGCACAAAATGCTGGTTGGGGATACCATAGTGCGATTCAGGATATTGTAGTAGAACCAAATACAACATATACATTAAGTGGGATGATGAAAACAGCATTAACGCATGCTGGTGCATTCTTTAATGTTCAGTTGTTAAAAGAAGACGGAAACCCTCTTGATGGTGGGAATAATTGGTTTGATACACGTCATAACAGGATAGAGGGCGAGAAAGATTGGACGAATCGCCAAGTAACTTTTAAGACGACAGGCCAAACGAAAAAAGTTAGAATCTATCTACAAGTTGATTATAATCGAGCGGATTCAAGTGGTTCTGCCTGGTTTGATAAGATGCAACTTGAAAAAGGAGAAGTTTCTTCTAGCTTTAATCCAATTGAAAATAGTAGTGTAGAGAATATGACGGAGAAAGGTTGTATTCCAGGATGGATTCGAGGTAATGGATCAAGTTGTGATCCGAAAGATACTTCCCATGAGGAAAGCTTTACAGGAGATTCGTCTATTGTATTAGAACGTAGCCAATATGGCGGTTCAGATGTAGGCTATGGTGCACATATACATTTAAACCAACAAAAAGCAGAAACAATTACATTAACAGGGATGTCTAAATCTCAGAATGTAGAAAATACTGCACCAGATAAGCTCTCACGAGATTACTCTATTTGGGCAGATGTGTATTATCAAGATGGTAGTGGTACGAACTATCAGGCAAAATTCCCAAGCGGTACAAATGATTGGAATCGTAGTGCGGTTGTCATTCCTGCTACTAAACCAATTAAACGTATGGAAGTCTACCTTCTATTTAGAAGAGAGAATAAAGGAAAAGTTTGGTTCGATAATATTCGTTTACTAGAAGGTAACGCCCTTATTAAAAACGAGTACGATAACGACGGAAATGTTGTTGCTGCGTATGATGAAGAAGGTCAGAAGAATAGTTTCACATATGACGCATCAGGAAATAAAAAGAGCGAGACAGATGAAAAAGGAAATACAAAACTATATGATTACAACAAAGATAATCTATTAACAAAGGTTACATTAAAGAATGGTACTTCTGTAAATTATCTGTATAATCATAATGGAAATACAACAGAGAAATCTGTTATGTTTGGTGGAAAAACACAAACACACAAATATGAATATGATGTAGATAATAAAAATACAGTGTATATCGATGCATTAAACCGTCGTATTGAAAATACGTACGATGAAAATGCAAACAAGATTAAAACAACAATGCCAAATGGTTCTATTTTAGAATCTGTATATGATACAGCAGATCGCGTCGTTGGTGAAAAGCGAAATGGAAAAGATTCATTTACATTCGAACTTGATCAAAATGGACAAGTTACGAAAGTAAAAGACCATGTCAACGGTGTAGAACGCACGAAAACATACGATAAGGCAGACCGTGTCACAAGTGCAACGGATAGCCGAGGCGGAAAAGTTGACTGGGCATATCACGACAAAGCAAACAGTAAGACAGAAAAATTAAAAGAACAAACAATAACACAAGGTGGATACACAAATAAAGTATCGTATGACTACAACACGTTAGATCAAAACATACGTGTGACAGATGGCTCTCAAACGTATCGATTTGATTATGATGATGATGATAATATCCGTACGTATACAGCAGGAAACGGTTCAGGTTCTACCTTTAACTATAATCATGCGAACAAAATAAAAGATTTAGTAGTAGGTACATCAAATAGTATTTTACTTTCTGAACGATATGAATATGACCAATCAGGTAACCGCACAAAGATTAAACATGAAGGTGCGGGCGGAAAAGTAACAGAAACAAACTTTGTATATGACCCGATTAACCAACTATTAAATGAGGCATTACCAAACGGAACAACTAAATCATACACATATGATGGATTTGGAAACCGTACAAGTGTGAAAGTTGTAGAGAATGGCAAAGAAACAAAGTCCATAGCGGCAACGTTTAATGAAGGAAATCAACTAGTAAAATTCGGAAACGAATCGTTAACGTATGATGCGAATGGCAATCGTACATCAGACGGAAAGTACAAGTATACATGGAATGAAAATGACCAAATTGTGGCTATCACAAAACAAGGTGAAAGCAATGCATTTGCAACTTATAAGTATGATAATGATAACCGTCGAATTGAAAAGAGTGTAAATGGTCAAGTAACACGCTATTTCTATGACGGAGATAGTATTCATCCACTGTATGAGACAGATGGAAGCGGAAATGTACTACGTCAATATGTATATTCTGTAGATGGTGCACGCTTGTCTATGAAATCTAAAGGACAAACGTTATACTATCACTATAACCCTCGTGGTGATGTTGTTGCGATGACGAATCAGGATAGAGAAGTTGTAGCAACTTATGAATATGATGCATGGGGTAACGTATTAAAGAGTGATACGAAAGGTATCGCAGCAGACAATCCATTTGGATATGCGGGATACATGTATGATAAAGAGATTGGCATGTATTATCTGATTGCGCGTTATTATAATCCAGATCATGGTGTGTTCTTATCGATGGATCCTGACCCAGGTGATGAAGATGACCCAATTACCATGAATGGATACACGTATGCTGAAAATAATCCAGTAATGAAGACGGATCCAGACGGGCATGCACCTTGGCTGGTTATTAATGCGGCCATAGGCGGATATAGTGCTTATCAAGCTTATAAAGCTGGAAAAAGTCGTAAAGAGATTTTAATAGCTGGTGCTGTTGGTTTTGCTGGTCTTGGAAGAGTTAAAGCAGCAACAAAAGTGGGTGGATATTTAACAGGCTCTTACAATAAAGTTCGCTCATTACAAAGAAAAGGAAATCAAGCACATCATATTATACAAGATGCTGCAGTTAAAAATCTACCAGGGTATAGCCGAGGTAAAGCACCCACAGTGTCTTTAAGTACAGCTGTACATAAAAAGACTTATCCTGTACAGCGACAAAAAGGTGGAGGTACTTATGCTGCTGAACGAAGAATTGCTTACAAATCATTAAGGAGAGCGGGTATCCCAGAAAAACGTGCTAGAAAACTAATAAGAAAAACTGATAAGTATTTTCATAAAATCGGGGTGACAGGATCTACAAAAACAAATATTCCTGGCAATCGAAAAAGAAAATAAATGTTGATTTGAAGGAGGAAGATTTATGGACTATAGTCAATGGTTTTCTAAAATGAATCATATTGTATCAACAATAAAAAAAAGCGGAGGAGTGGTGACGGAATTAGTAGTAAAAGGACCAGTGAAAGAACCGGATGTATCAAATGTTGAAAAGGGGCTAGGAATAAAAATACCTTCAAGCTACAAAAAAGTATTATTAGAGGATTTCTCATATTTAGAATGGAACTGGGAAATACCAGAAAACTTAAATTTAGATGAGAGATTTGAAGAAATATATGGCAGTAGAGGAGTATTAGGATTAACTGAGTTAGTTGAATGTGAACTCAAACGAAGAGAATTAGTTGAAGACATTTTTAATGAACAAGATAATTTGTATGATAAGATTTGGCAAAGAAAATTAGCCTTCTTTGATGTTGGAAATGGGAATTTATTCGCTTTTGATTTAATGTCTGACAAAGAAGATCCACCTGTTGTATATTTAAATGCTGATGATGATGAATTACATGGAACAGTATTAGGGGATAATTTTATAGATTTTATGGAGAAGTGGTCAAAAATTGGATTTGTGAGCGGAGAGACATGGAATTTAATCCCTTTTTTAGGTTCGAACGGAATTGATTCAGAGGGAGTAAATGCCCAAGTATGGAGAAAAATTTTAAATTTATAGAATAAGAAAGGGAACCCTTTTAGTATTTAAAAGGGTTTTCTCAATGGGAAATTTAGAATCAAAAAGATGTGGATTAATATCTTTTTGTTAGGAGCTTGAGATATCAATAAAAAGAGAAGGTTATCTTTATAACTTCTAATTTTATTAGGTGATTAAATTGTTTAAAAACTATGGATAAAGCTATAGAATTATCTAAGAAAAAAGGAGTGTTTATTACATTGGAACCACAAATTATCCTCGGAATACCAGGTCTATGGAAAAGTAGGACAGAATTAGTACAAAAAATAGTTAGTAAAAGTGAAGATTATATTTTAGCAGGAAATATTATACATCATAAGGAGAAAGATATCGCTTTTGAAATTGATGTATATGATCATGATCCATCTTTAAGAGAAGCGTTTTTATATGCGAGTGGCGGTCGTTTTGATGAGGACTTCCTTAGCAAGTTAGAGGAACATACTTATACAGTATATATTATTGCACATGTGCAAAATATGCAGGAGTTAAAAGAAGTTATTGATGTAGGAAACGGCTTGTTAAATGCAGGCGGACTTGCTTTAAAAATTGAAACAACTGGTGTAGCGTATTCTAAAGATGAATGGCAGGAGCTTGTAGAAAATAAGGAGATATTCCCCATTTATTCGCATGTTGTAACTTTAATTGGAGATGAAGATGGTTATTATTCATGTGGAATGCAAGCATTCGCTCTACCAGATGTAATTATACAAGGAGAGATAGAACCAGAAGCGGCTGGCGATTTATTAAATGATTTTAATTTATATAATATAGTCGAGCAGCCCGAATTAAGAGATGGAGATACAATTAGTTTTACGGAAAACTCCCCCGTGTATCGACTGTCTTACTCCACAGATTATCGCTATGAGCAAGAGGATCCATTCCATAATCCATGTGGATTATGGAAGTTGGAATTGGCTTAAGTGTATTAAAATTTAATCATAGAAACAGCTCAGTAGTCTAAGGAGACCTAATAAATATTATTAGGTCTCCTTTTTGAAAAGTATAAATTATCATGGTAGATAATCCATACGAATATATACATGTGTGATAAAGAAATCAGCATGTATTACTTATTATCCGTTACTATAATCCAGACCATGGTGTGTTCTTATCGGTGGATCCTGATCCGGGTGATGAAGATGATCCGATTACAATGAATGGGTATACTTATGGTGATAATAATCCGGTGATGAAAGTTGATCCAGATGGTCATGCACCTTGGTTACTTATTAATGCAGCTATAGGGGGATACAGTGCTTATCAGGCTTATAAGTCTGGGAAAAGTCGAAAAGAAATTTTATTAGCTGGTGCTGTTGGTTTTGTTGGTGGCGGAAAAGGAAAACTTGCAGCTAAGGTTGGTAAGAGCCTTAATACAGCTTATACTAGAAGGAAGGCTGTAAAACTTGCTTGGCAGCAAGAAAGACAACTCATAGCGACTACTGGAAAAGGAACGCGGAACTGGAGTAATAAACGCAAGGCGGAAATATTAAAAAAAGGTAAGGCTAAAGGTTTCCATGGACATCATATTAATAGTGTCAAAGCATATCCGCATTATGCAGCCAATCCTAATAATATAAGATTCGTAACAAGAAAAGAACATTTAAGACTTCATGGAGGTAATTGGAGGAATCCTACAAAAGGAAAATTTATCTATAGGCAATCGCGAATGAGATAACAATAGAATGCATTTGTCTGATAGGAACTTATAAAGGAGGCAAAAAATGGATAATATTATTATTGAAAGACTAAGTTCAATATATGGAACCGATGCTAAAGTTATAAGAACTGGGAGCAGATTATTTGGAAATATAGATGAAAATAATTGGGTGAATGTAGTAAATCCTCCTCTTAATTCGGAAGAAATTCATCAATTCGAAAATGAGATGAAACGTGTATTTCCAGAAGCCTATAAAAAATTATTATCGCTAATGAATGGGAGCATACTAGCCGGTTTAGTTCGAATAGCAGGTACTCCTAAGATAAGAGGAATCTCTATTCAGGAACAGTACTATCAACCTTTTGATTTAATTAGCTTTCAACAATTATATTTCTCTAAGAAAATGCCGGATACATATTTTGTATTTGCAGATTCAATGAGTTTAGGTACGATATATGCTATTAATGAGGAAAATAGAGTATTAGAATTAGATTCAAGAAATAAGAAAGTTTTACGGGATTTAGGAACAATGGAAGAATGGTTGGATTTATTATTACAAGAAGCAGATCGTATAAATTATTAATAGGTTTATTGAATGATTGAGATATTTCTATCACGTTGTGATTTTATTGATTAAATAGGAAAGGATGTTTTTCTTGGAGTATCATAATAAACTAAAAAAGCTTTTAGAGTGTGTAAATTGTTTAGAAGGTAATGAAATTGAGTTAGATTGCGACGGAGAAGAAATTACAATAGAGTTATTTAATAGTGAAGAAATAGAAGAAGGACAGATTGGGTTCCGTATTACCGATAGTGGGGAAAGTTTAATAAGTGATGAAGAAGGATCTTGGCAAGAAGGTTGGATTGTAATTGGCTTAGATTCATATATAGGAGATCCTATTTTTGTAGACACTAAAGATATAGAGTGTGCAGTGTACACAGCTGAACATGGAGAGGGTATTTGGACTCCCGTACTTGTAGCAGAAAGTATAGAACAGGTAATTCAAGTGGTTAAGGAGAAATAAATTGCTGAAGAAGGTGTCTCAAAAGGTCATTAAAAATGCTCTTTTGGAGAAACCTTCTTTCTTTATATAGACAGACGGCTCTCAAACGTATCGCTTTGATTATAACGATCAAGGAAATGTTCGTACGTATACAGCTGGAAATGGTTCGGGTTCTACTTTTAACTATGACCATGCGAACAAGATTAAAGATTTAGTAGTAGGTACATCAAACAGTATTCTTCTATCAGAACGATATGAATACGATCAAGCCGGTAACCGTACGAAAATTAAACATGAAGGTGCAGGCGGAAAAGTAACAGAAACAAACTTTGTATATGACCCGATTAACCAATTATTAAACGAGGCATTACCAAACGGAACAACTAAATCATACACATATGATG
>NZ_JAKUFT010000053.1:0-34557 GCF_022663605.1 Bacillus cereus group sp. BfR-BA-01379 | reverse complement strand
GTCCGCGTTCAAAAATGGACGTTCGTTACGAAAGTAACACGTAGAAAAGAATGCGTTTTAGTTACAAAACGTACTCGCAGAAAGCATTGTACATTCGTTACAAAATGTATACGCTTTGAAAAGAAATTTTACTGGACAAAACGATGTTACTGTAAAAAATGCGAATTCTTCCCGAATGGACACGGTGGCTCTTGCGACGATTCGTGTGATGACGGAAAGAAATGGAACGATTGCAAAGATGGCGGACATAAATTCCCATCTTGCAAAAACAAGAAATTCGATCACTTCTGGTACAAAAAACGTAATTGCTAGTTTTTCATATAAAAAAGGCCGTTTTCACGGCCTTTTTTTATGTTTACTGAAAATGACTTATATCTGCAAATTGCTTCACTTCACCTTTATCTTCTTCAAATTCTATTATACTAAGACTAGCACTATGCATAAATGGATCATTCCAAACATTTTCTATTTCAATACCCGCAAAATGTCCTACAAGTAGTTTTGCCGCTGCCGCATGGGAAACCATTAATATACTTTCTCCTTTATGCTTTTCTAAAAGAAGCTGTATCCCCTCAATTACCCTTTTATAAACAGACTCAAAATTTTCTCCTGATGTTGACTGAAAAAGATGTGGCTCATACCAAAACAATTGTATTTCGTCTGGATATTGCCTTTCTATATCATCGACTGTCTGCCCTTCCCATATACCCATATTAATTTCATAAAAATGCTCATCCGCAATTATCGGTATATCACGATCGCCCTTTATTAACTCTGCAGTATGAAGGGTTCTTTCACTCGGACTACTATAAATCGCATCGATAGATAAACCTTTCATTCGATCTCCTAATTGCTTAGCTTGTAGCATACCGTTTTCAGTTAAAGCAGAGTTTTTCCGCCCTTGCATTCGCTTCGCTACATTCCATTCCGTTTCACCATGCCTTGTTACATATACAGTTGTCTTCATTTCTCATTCCCCCTTACCATGTTGGCCGCAATTCCCACGGTTCTACTCGTCCTACAATCCATTCATCACATTTACTCTCAATTCCTTTTATTACCCCATCCGATATTTCTTCATGGGTAAGCCATCTCCCGTATGTATCTTCTAATATAAAACCTAATATTATTCTATGGTAGCTACATCGCGTACCTCCTATTTTTTGTGCGGGCATACGCGACGCTTTACTACCTAAAATATGAAAAACGTTGTATGTTTCAGACGATAAGTCTAATTCTCTACAAATGAGTGATAACGTACCCTTCGCACTTGCGTGTATCCATGCGATAACTACTGTTATTGGACCATTCCTCTCAATTGTGCTTTTAATAGCTAGCTTTACATCGTCATCATTATGATAATCTAACGGAAGACATGTGATACTTTCTGGTGCAGCACTCTCTCGCTTAACATTTTCTAATTTCACTTCATCTCGTCCAATAATAGAAGCATGAAATCCTTGCTCACAAAGCCACATAGAAACTCTCTTTAGCATTCCTGTCCCGCCAATTACTAACACATGCAAATTCTTTCCTCCCTTAGTAAAATGTCATATGAGGTTTATCTTCTCTATAATAATTAAGTCGATCTTGCAATGTCCCTGAATGAAACTCAAATTTGTGGCCGTCAGGATCAACAAAATATATAGACTGACAATCTCTTACATCCCGTTCTCTTCCTTGTAAAATATGAACATCGTTTTCTTCTAATCGCTGCAGTAGGCGTTCAAAGTCTTTCTGTTCAACTGAAAACGCAATATGCGTATAAGATTGATGAATCTCATTTCTCGGAATATGTGTTTCTTCATTAAGTGCTACCCATACCCCACATATATTGAAATATGCTAGTTTTCTCCCTTTAATTAACAATTCCCCTTCCAATACTTTTTCGTAAAATGTAATAGAATCTTCTAAATTAGATACTGAAAAACAAAGATGATTGATTCCTTTTAACAACTCTAATTCCTCCTATACAAATAAAAGATGAGCGAAAATTCACTCATCTTTTATTATACTATTTCTTTGTAATATATGCCCATTTATAACTGAAGTCCCCACCAAACGTATGATTCGCAATACCTTTCACGTATGGTTTTTCTAAATATGCCGTACTTTGTTGGTACGCAGGAGAAATAGCAGCATCTTGACCAATTAAGATTTTTTCAGCTTCTGCAAGGGCATTCCAGCGTGCTTTATCATCTTTTAATAGCTCTCCTTTTGATTTCGCTACTAAATCATCATACTTCGGATTAGAATAATCCATTTCATTAAATGAGCTTCCCGTAACAAACATATCAATATAAGTCATTGGATCCGGATAGTCCGGACTCCATGCGGATAATGAGAATTCATATTCAAATTTCTTTTCTAACTCTAGCTTCTGCTTATATGGTTGTTGTTTCAAATTCACTTTAATACCAGGTAAATTTTTCTCTAACTCTTCTTTTATAAAGTCGCCCACTTTTTTACGGCTACCGTTATCATCATTTAGAAATTCTACTGTAATTGTATCTTGACCAAGCTCTTTTTTCGCTTCTTCCCATAATTTTTTTGCTTTTTCTGCATTATCTTTGCTGTCACGGAAATTTTTATTTACAGTACGGAAATCTTTTCCATCTGGTCCTGTCGTAAATTTCTCAGGTACTAAGAAATATGCTGGTAATGATCCGTCATTTAAAATAACATTGGCAATTCCTTTTTTATCGTATGCCAGATCAATCGCTTCACGAACTTTTTGGTTTTTGAACGTTGCATTTTTTTGGTTAAAACGCAAGAAATACATACGTGGATCTAACTTCGTTTTAAATTCATCTGGCTTATTCTTTTTATATTTATCAACGAATTCAGAACTTAAAATTACTCGATCCGCTTGATCACTATCATATAAATTTACTCCTGTGCTCGTTTCCTTCACAATATTTACATTAATTTCTTCTAACTTCACAGTATCTTTATCCCAATAATTAGGGTTTTTCTTTAGCTGATAACTTCGTTCATGTTTCCATTCACTCATCGTAAATGGTCCATTATATAATAGTTTATCTGCTTCTAATGCATATTTATCCCCTTGTTCTTTCACATATTTTTCATTTAAAGGGAAAAATGTTGGGAATGAAGTAAGCTCAAGGAAATATGGTGCTGGTTGTTCTAATTCTACTACTAACGTTTTATCATCCTTTGCTTTTACTCCTAATTGATCTAACGGTAATTCTCCCTTATTTACTTTCTGTGCATTTTTCACATCAAATAAAATAAATGCATACTCAGCTGCCGTTGCTTTATCTAATGCGCGTTGCCATGCAAATACAAAATCTTGCGCTCGAACTGAATCGCCATTAGACCACTTTGCATCTCGTAATTCAAATGTATATGTCGTTTTATCTTCACTAACCTTCACATCTTTTGCCATACCCGGAGTTGGTTTATTATCCTTATCTAAACGATATAACCCTTCCATTGCATTGACAAAGGCACGGAATGATACAGAGTCCGTCGATTTTGACGTATCCATTGAAGGAATTTCTGCTGCTTCTAGTAAGTTTAAAACTTGCTTATCTGCTGCTCCCTTACCTGCTTCTTTCTTCGTTGTAGATGCCTTCTCCCCATTTCCGCAACCTGCAACTAATACACTTGTCGATAATGCAAATGCAGCAATCGTTGTTACCTTTCTCTTCATTCTTCCTTCCCCCAATCTATATGTATAAATGAAAGCTAGTATAATACATATTATTATACAAAAGATTCAGATTATTTCAAATATTATTTTTGTACAGTAAAAAAAGAAGCGTATAGAACGCCCTTCTATACGCTTCTTTTTCTATTCCTTTTACTTGTAATCCATCCTCTATGTCAAATGGATTTTGAACTTTAAATATTTCGTCCATTATCTTCAAAAACTCTTCCTCATTTTTAGATTCTCCATTAATCGTCAATGAGTACGGCTCAATCTCGCCCAATTTATAGTCAACAACAAATTGGATCTTCACCTTTTTCCTTGGCATATCAGGACTTTCTCCTTGGAACTCTACCAATTCTAATCCTTCCGTGCCACGATAATATACCCAACCTGGATTTCTAAAATAATTTTCAAATGATTCACCAATGGAAAAGAACGGATATTCATATAGTGAGCCTGCACGAACCTTTTGTATAATATCTCGATCAGTCGGGAAAAAGAAATGGCTGAAAAAGATACTAGCAACCGCTAAAATCGTAACGATGGTTGCTCCCATTTTACTCGTTCCACCACTATCACGGATGAGATACTTCTCAACCGATTCATCTTGAATTTCTCGTGCTTTTATTCGATATATGCGCCTTTCTGCAAATTGATAATATAATCCATTCGCAAAAATAGCCATTCCAAATAAAATAAAAACGAGTAATAAAAACGTAAGAGGCACCATATTAATGATTGGCAGTGCTACGTTGAATCCCATATAATAAGAAAACGCATCGCATGCTAATAATAACAATATAAATAAAGCTGCAGGCAAATAATACTTACGATATCCAAGCCAACCTACATTAAAAATAGCCGCCCAACCATTCCAGCTCCACCTAGCAATCCGCTTTTCCTCAAGCTCCCATTTCCTTTTGTAATACGGATATTGTCTCCCTACATATACTTCTAATTCTTTGTCTATTAGCGAGCTTCCTTCACCTTGTTCATTATGCAAGGTCCGCTGGCAACTTTCACAATTCAACTGATTTTCCTTGCAAAGTTGCCCACAATTTATACACTTCAAAACAATCCCTCTTCTCATCCATACGTCATTTCAAAATACCTTCGTGTTTTAATAACCACTCTTTCCTCCATAAACCACCCGCATACCCAACAAGCTTCCCGCTCTTTCCTATTACACGATGACATGGAACGATAATTGAAATTGGATTACGACTATTCGCTCCTCCTATCGCTCGTACAGCTTTCGTATTCCCAACCTTCTCTGCAATATCTAAATATGAAGCACTTACGCCATAAGGAATAGTATAGAGCGCATCCCATACATTTTTTTGAAATGATGTTCCCTCAGCAGACAGCGGGACCGTGAACTCTTTTCTTTTCCCCTTAAAATATTCATCTAGCTCATTTATACATTGATCTATCGTTTCATTTTTATGTTCTTCTTGTCTCTCATCAACAAATATAACAGACGTAATTCCTTTATCGTTCGCTGTAATTTCCAGCAAACCTAATTCACTTTCATAATAAGCCTGGTACATATGTCATCCTCCAATTTAATTCATATTAATTATTGTAACACGAATAGACAAAATTTTTCGTATAAGCGTTTTATTAGGGAAACAAAAGCGAGAATGATACAATGTAAAAAAATTCAATCTAGGAGGCTATTGAATGAATCCCGAACTTTTTTCATCTTATACAGTTAAGGATGTTACATTTAAAAACCGGATTGTCATGTCACCTATGTGCATGTATTCATCAGAGAATGAAGATGGTCAAGTAACTAATTTCCATCTCGTTCATTACGGAACAAGAGCTGCTGGTCAAGTTGGTTTAGTTATGATCGAAGCAACAGCCGTGTTACCTGAAGGGAGAATTTCTAATAAAGACCTAGGTATATGGGATGATAGCCTAATTGAAGGCTTACATAAAACGACAACTTTTATACATGATAACGGTGCAAAAGCCGCCATTCAACTCGCTCACGCCGGAAGAAAAGCAGAATTAGAAACGGATCCTCTCGCCCCATCAGCAATTCCGTTTAATGAAACAATGAAAATACCAGTAGAAATGAATATACAGCAAATAAAAAATACTATATTAGCTTTTCAGCAGGCTGCAATACGTTCAAAACAAGCTGGATTTGACGTTATTGAAATACATGGAGCCCACGGTTATCTTATTAATGAATTTCTTTCTCCACTTTCTAATAAGCGGACTGATGAATATGGGGGCTCACCTGAAAATCGCTATCGTTTCTTACGTGAAATTATTGACTCCATAAATGAAGTTTGGAATGGACCGTTATTCGTTCGTATTTCAGCAAATGACTATCATCCTGATGGGTTAACGGTTCAAGATTACGTTCAGTATACAAAATGGATGAAAGAACAAGGGGTAGATGTAATTGACTGTAGTTCTGGGGCTGTAGTTCTGGGGCTGTTGTACCGGCACACATCGATGTATATCCCGGGTATCAAGTACAATACGCTAAACATATTAAAGAACATGCTAACATTGCAACTGGTGCTGTTGGATTAATTACGACTGGGGTGCAGGCAGAACAAATTTTAAATAATAACGAAGCAGATTTAATTTTTATCGGACGTGAGTTACTTCGCAATCCTTACTTCCCAAGAATAGCCGCCAATGAACTTGGCTTTGAGTTACAAGAACCGTACCAATACAAGCGAGCACCAAGGAAAATCCATACGAATAAATAAAGTGAAACTTTAATCAGTGGGGGTTTTCTTCATCCCCCACTGATTATTAGCCCTCACCAATCGGACTTTTGTGGGCAGCCCGACCCCCACCTAACTTCTTTGCTTTCGCTGAATTTTGAGGTGGGGGTCTTACTGCCCATTAAAGCGGGATAAAACCAAGAATATTATGTACGACTACTTACGGAGAAATTAAAAGTATACTACAAGACTATATTTGTTATTTTATAATATCATTTTAAGGTATATCAACATTTTGCTTGATACGCCTATTTTTTTGTTTTTCACCGCCCTTTTGTCATCACATTTAGTATCACAGCGAAAAAAAGTTATATAAACTCAATTAAATTTAATGAACAAAACAAGCATAGTCACACTCTAAATATGCGAGAAGGTTACAATCCATATTCCATAATGTGGATCACAATTGAAGTAACAAAAAAAACAATTTCTCAAATCAAGTGGGAAATTGTTTTTTTATTATAATAGTATACTGTTCTAAATTCGTTTGTTATTCTATCGTTGTAATTTCATTTGAGTTATAAAAATATATACCCGTTTCTTCTCGCAATGCAGTGATATACATCCCTTTCGCCACATCTTTCGCTGAAATTGGTTTATACTTTTTGAAAGCCCCTTTAAATATAAAAGGAATGATACGAGATAACTTTTCAGCCATTCGTTCACCAAAACGAAATTCTTGTCGATTTCCTACTAATAAAGATGGCCTAAAAATGTGAATACCACCAATCACTAACTTTTGTAATTCCTCTTCCATTTTCCCTTTAACTTGCGAATAAAAGAAAAACGATTTAGGATTTGCTCCCATCGAGGACACAACAAGGAAATTTTGCACCCCTTGTTTTTCAGCTAAACAAGCAGCTCGTAACGTATATTCATAATCTACCTTTTTAAAATTCGCCTTTGTTTTTGCTTTTTTGATTGTTGTTCCTAGACAACTAAATACGTCATCTACAGCAAAAAACTCTTTATATTCCTCTAACATCGAAAAATCTATTTGCTTTTGCTGTAACTTTTCATGTTGCCATTGCATTGGTTCCCTTACAAAAATAGTAACCGAATCGTAGTAATCTGATTCAAGTAATAGACGCGTTATCTCTTGTCCAACTAAACCACTTGCACCAAGTACTAACGCTGTTCGCTTATTCATATATGCATATACCTCTTATTTTACTTTTCTCTCCTTCAGTAACATACAACTTTTAGGAGTTTCCTTCTCTCATTTTACCACAAGTAAAGCACTATGCGTACGCATAGTGCTTTACTCACTCTTTTTTCTCATCTTTCTCTCGCAATTTTGTTACTGATGATGCATCTCCTAAATTACTTATTAATCTTCTTAAAAAAATTAAGACTAAGGCTAATGGTAATACTACCGCTAATATCAATAAAATAGCTTCCATTAAGTAACCCAAACACTCATCCCCCTCTACCCTCCTTTCAAATATATGAACGTGGCGTTGTCACATATGCATGTATTCCTAAAAATAATACATCCAAATTTGACAACTTTATAACAAAAACAAATCGGAATGATTATTATTTATTGCAACTTTATAAAAGATGTATTATACTAAGTTCGCAAACTAAAACGTAATTATTACGTTTTGTATTAAAATGATATTTTTCTTCTATAATTGGGGAAAATATATCCGTAAAAAAGAAAAGAGGAGAACTTCATGCCTAAAAGATTGACTATATTTTCATTCTTACTTATTTTCACTTTAATTTTTACTGGCTGCTCAAATAAAAAAGAAGGCAAGGCCAAGAAAGATGGAAAACTAACTGTTTATACAACTATTTTTCCTCTTGCTGATTTCGCAAAAAAAATTGGTGGCGACTATGTAACTGTTGAAGCGATTTACCCGCCTGGTGCAGATTCTCATACATTTGAACCAAGTCAAAAACAAACCGTACAAGTTGCAAAAGCCGATTTATTCGTTTATAACGGTGCTGAATTAGAACCATTTGCTGAAAAAATGGAAAAAGCATTACAAAAAGAAAATGTTAAAATTGTAAATGCATCAAAAGGTATTGAACTGCGTACTTCTACAGAAGAAGAGCATCATGATCACGGAGACGGCCATAAAGAGGATGAACATCATCACGATAAAGACCCGCACATTTGGTTAGATCCTACTTTAGCAATGAAACAGGCAGAAAAAATTAAAAATGCACTTGTAGAATTACAACCTGACCATAAACAAGAGTTCGAAAAAAACTTCGCAGCACTTCAAACAAAATTCACTGATTTAGATGATCAATTTAAAGCAGCTGTTGCGAATGCAAAAACGAAAGATATTTTAGTTTCTCATGCGGCTTATGGTTACTGGGAACAACGCTATGGCCTAAAACAAATTGCTATCGCGGGTATTTCAGCTTCTGATGAACCATCTCAAAAACAGCTTGCTGAAATTACAAAAACAGTAAAAGAACATAATCTACAATATATTTTATTTGAAACTTTTTCTACTCCAAAAGTAGCATCTGTCATTCAAAAAGAAACGGGTACAAAAATTTTACGCTTAAATCATCTTGCTACTATTTCTGAAGATGATGCGAAGAACAATAAAGATTACTTCACTTTAATGGAAGAAAACGTAAACACATTGAAAGAAGCTACTAACTAATCATTTTTTTAAAGAAGCTGCATATGTCATGCAGCTTCTTTTTTACTTGTTCTTACTTGACTTGACCAAAATAACAAGTAAAATTATCCATATTAGCTTTTATGCTATATTAATTTAGAAGGTGAGTTGGAATTATGACTCTTCACATTTGTGAAGTAACAGAAAAAAATTGGCGTTCGGTAGCGGCTTTAAACGTCGCAAAAGACCAGCAGCAATTTATTGAAAGCAATGCGTTTTCTCTAGCAGAATCATTATTTGAAGGAAACGGAACGTCAGTAGGTTTATACGATGGAGAAACACTTGTAGGATATGCAATGTACGGATGGTATTGGGAAAAACGTAAAAGCGTATGGTTAGATCGCTTTATGATTGACGAGCAATATCAAGGAAAAGGATACGCAAAACGTTTCCTTCGCATACTCATTCAATTCTTACAAGATAAATTTGAATGTAAAATAATTTATTTAAGTTTACATCCAGACAACAAACTCGCAATGGGATTATACGAGTCATTTGGCTTCCGCTTAAATGGCGATATTGATGACGAAGGCCCAGTTGTAGGTGTTGTAATGGAGTTACTATTAGATGAACATACAAGCCTGTGAAAACGGGCTTTTTATTATCCTTCGTTTTTTGCAATCTAGCATTTTTCCATAGAGTACTTAGTTAATTCCAAAAAATAAGCCTGCAATATATGCAGACTTATTTCACACACTCCTCAAAATGTTCTTGGAACCATTCTTTATTAATATCTTTTCCGATAAACACGACTTCACTTACTCGTTCTTCGCCCTCTTGCCACTCTCTATCGTATGATGCAGCAAACAGTGTATGCACACCTTGGAAAACGATACGTTTATTTACTCCATCAATCGATAAAATTCCTTTGTAGCGATATAAATATTCACCTAGTTCTTGAACGACAGCTGACATCCATTCATTTAGTTTTTGTAAATCTAACGGACGTTCTTCACGCAGTACAAACGATTTTACACCTTCTAGATGATTATGCTCTGTATGAGGATAAATTTGTAACGTATCTTTCGTTTTAAACGTCTGAATTTGTAGTAACGATTGAATATCCACATCACAGTTAGTCGCCTCAATTAACTTTGCAGTTGGGTTAATACCTTGCAGTTCCTGCAAGAGATTTTCCTTTTCACTTTCATCCACTAAATCTAATTTATTTACTAAAACGACATCAGCAAATGCAATTTGTTCCTTTGCTTCTAGTCCTTTTTCAAAATGTTTATGTATATGATAACTATCTACTACTGTTACAACACCGTTTATTTGGTATGCAGATTGAATAACAGGATCTAAAAAGAATGTTTGAATAATCGGACCTGGATTTGCAAGACCAGTCGTTTCAATTACTAATCCATCAAAATCCATTTTCCCTTCTGCTTTTACGTCCAGTAATTGTTTTAAAGCGACGAGTAAATCTTCACGTACCGTACAACATAAACATCCATTCGTCATCTCCATAATCTCTTCTTCGACATTCATAATCAACTGATTATCAATACCAATTTGCCCTATTTCATTTACAATCACTGCTAATTTCTGACCGTGATTCTCTGATAAAATGCGATTTAATAATGTCGTTTTCCCTGATCCAAGAAAACCAGTTAATATTGTTACTGGAATCATTCCTTACATCTCCTTATAGCTATATGTTTCTATATTATAGCATATAGAGAAAATCGTTTTTGTAGCAAAACATATTTATTGTATGTACGACACTGTAACTATATAATAATACATAGTAAGAAAGCCTTTTCAAAAAACTATTCATTCATCAAGGGGGTACTTATAATGGAACGAATTCAAATGGCCGAAACACTAGAATTTTCTCGTATTATTCAAGGTTTTTGGCGTTTAGCAGAATGGAATATGACAAAGCAAGAGTTACTTTCTTTCATTGAAGCTTGTATGGAAATGGGAATTACTACTTTCGATCACGCTGATATTTATGGCGGGTATACGTGCGAAGGGTTGTTTGGCGAGGCATTAGAACTTAAGCCTTCCTTACGCGAAAATATGCAAATTGTCACAAAATGTGGAATCGCTCCCCCATCACCGAAATTTCCCGAGCGATATGTTGCGCACTACAATACGAGTGCGGAACATATAATAAAAAGCGCGGAAGACTCATTACAAAACTTACATACAGATTATATTGATGTATTGCTCATTCATCGCCCTGATCCATTTATGGATCCAAATGAAGTAGCAGAAGCGTTCTCACGCTTAAAACAAGAAGGAAAAGTCCGTCACTTCGGTGTATCTAACTTTTTACCTTCACAGTTTAATATGTTAAGTTCCTATTTAGATTTCCCGCTCCTTACAAATCAAATTGAAGTATCAGCGATGCATCTTGAGCATTTCGAAAAAGGAACAATTGATTTATGCCAAGAAAAACGAATCAATCCTATGATTTGGTCGCCTCTTGCTGGCGGAGAAATCTTTACTGGTCAATCAGAACGTGCCGTACGTGTACGTGAAACTTTACAGAAGATTGCTACTGAACTAGGTGTTACTAGCATCGATACAGTTATGTATGCATGGCTGCTTGCTCATCCAGCTAACATGATGCCAATCGTTGGATCTGGTAAATTAGATCGTGTTAAAACAGCCGCTCTTGCTACAAAAGTTAATTTAGATCGTCAACAATGGTTTACAATTTTCGAAAGCTCTAATGGTCATCCTGTACCATAATACAGAAAAAGAAGAGCTGTGTCTTTACAGCTCTTCTTTTTCATATGTATTTCTAGTCATGGCGAATACACACATATCCCTTAATCCATTTCCATCTACCGCTACACTCGCACTTTCCAATGTACCTTCTAACTTAAAGCCTAATTTCTCAGGTATTGCCCTACTCTTCTTATTTAAAGAGTCACATCGAATTTCTACGCGATTTGCTTTTAGCTCAGAAAAAGCATAATCCGTTATCCCCTTTGCAGCCTCTACCATATAGCCTTTTCCACTAAACCTTGAATCAATCCAATACCCAATTTCAAATTGAGGTATATCCCAATTAATACGATGCAATCCAGCGGATGCAATAAATTCACCTGTTTCTTTCGAAAAAACTAGTAATCTTAAATCCTCACGCTGCAAAAATTGAATATGCGATTTTCTAATACTCACTTCTACTTCTTCCTCTGTTTGCTCTTTTTGTGCAAAAACCATCCATGGTTTTAATTCTTGCATAGAAGCTCCAATTGCATCGTATACAGCTTTACCGTCACCTGGTTTCGGCATTCGAATAAATAGCCTTTCAGTATAAAATTCAGTAGGAAAATCGAATAATAACCGATTCACTTTCAACACTCCTTTTAATTCTTTTATATATAATAATATCCATCTCAAACTATACAGTAAAGAAATTTCTGAATTTTACACATTTTAATCATTCACCTCTACCGCAACACGAACGCCCGATTCAATTGCACCTTGTATCCATCCGTGATATAACGTTGTATGATCACCTGCAAAGTATATTCTCCCCTCTGGTTTTATAATTGCTGGTTGTAGTTCGGATTCTTGACCAGCCTGGAATAGCGCAAATCCTCCAAGTGCATATGGATCCAATGTCCAACTTTTTGATACTCCAGACATGAACTCATCATATACTTGACCACCTAATATCGTTGCTAAGTTGTGTAGTGCATAATAAATACGATCTCCCTTTGATAACCCATCCCATAACAACGCATCATAAGACCATGTATAGCTGCCTAACATCATGGCAGGTCCTTTCTCTCCAATTCCGTGACTTGGATAATAGGCATAACGAATTGGCAAATCCGTTATAATCCTGCCACCTAATTGTCCTTGTTCTTCCCAAAATCGACTTTTAAATTGAATTCCTATTTTCGTTGCTGGCATATAATGCAATTCACGAATTGCTTTCCATTTTTCATGAGATATAGAATCAAATGGATCTACTTCCACAAAGCGCATTGTCGAAAATGGAATTGTGATAATAACTAAATCCCCTATAATACTACTATACTCAAAAGTTTGCTCGTTTCGATAAAAAGCTGTCACACCGTTATCGTGCTGATGTAGCTTCATCAATTTTTGATTATATATAATATTTTCTTCTAATTGTGGTAAAAAGGACTTTGGTAATCTATCATTCCCACCTACAATTTCACAAAATCCACTCTCCTCTTGCATAATATATAAAAAGCGTAGCGTCTCTACAAATGACCTTTCTAAAAAACCTTCTAAATCTAATAGAACACCGATCATCTCAATCGTTACTGGTGAAAAGTAAGTATTATATTGATAAGGATGATACTTTAAAAATTGACCTGTAGAGTATCTCCCAAAATCCTTTACTACAATATCCCAATTTTTCTCTGGGTTCTTTTTTATAAAATTTATAATTGGCTGTACCGCTAACAATAATAGTTCCTCAGACGTTTTCCCGACTTCATTCATTTCCACAGGATACTTTAATATACTTGGGTCTTTTTCATATTGTTTTAATGTCGTTTTCCGGCCATTTACGTAAATAATATCCGTCTCATTCCTATTAATAAAAGGGCTTACCTGTAGCCTAAATTTTCTTATATACGCCATCGTTAACGTGTGCGAATATGGAATTCTCATTGCCCCTACATCCAAATATAATCCGGTATCTTCCATTCTAACCGTCTCTATACGGCCACCTACCCGGTTGTTTGCTTCAAAAATCTTCACATCATGTCCTGCAGCTTTTAATAAAGATGCCGAAACTAATCCAGCCATGCCTGCGCCTACTACAATAATTTGCTTCGGGCGTGTCGTCTTCTTTAATCCTTTATTTATAACTTTCAACACTTCATCCATCTCAGTGTTATACATTATATCTTTCTGCACAATTCCACCCCTTACTTCATAAAGTGAAACTATAGTCAGTGGGGGATCTTCCCCTACTGATTATTAGTTGAACCAATCGGGCTTTTATGGGCATTAGTGGTTTAGTGCATTTTATTCATAAATTCCTATAAACATAACAACATAGCAAGTGGAATATTCACTAAAAGTACATAAGAGATAGCTCTCACATATCTTCACGCTTCGTATAATATAGCAACAGTAAAAAAGGAGTGGTTGAAAATGAAACAAACTTACGACTACCACGATACAAAGCAGTATTTAGAAGGAAAGAAACAACAACTATGCAACAAACTTAGCAGTAATCATCTATCTAAAAAAGAGCGTGAACAATTAAACCTTGAGATTGATAACTATGAATATATTTTAGACTTAGTCGAAATGAATCATTATGAACGGGGATTTTCTCGTTAGAAGTAGATATAGGATGTATCCACTTCTTATTTTGAGCATTTTATTACGCATTTTTCGTAAGTAAATATATAATAGGATGTAAATTAAGATTGAGAGGTATATTCTATGATCAAATTAAGTGTATTAGACCAATCACCTATTTCAGATGGTAGTACAGCAGCCCAAGCTTTTTCTCATACAGTTACACTTGCACAAGAAGTTGAAAAACTAGGATTCACACGTTTTTGGGTATCTGAGCATCATAATTCCGTCAGCCTTGCTGGTTCAAGTCCTGAAATACTTATTTCTCATATTGCAGCAAAAACGGATCGTATGAGAGTTGGTTCAGGTGGTATTATGTTACCGCATTATAGCCCGTATAAAGTTGCCGAGAATTTCCGCGTTTTAGAAGCTCTTTATCCAAATCGTATTGACCTTGGTGTCGGCAGAGCACCTGGTGGTATGCCAATTGCAACTCGCGCACTACAAGAAGGAAAAATGGTCTCACTTGATCAATATCCAGAACAAATTGCAGATGTTGCAATGTACTTACATGATCAAGTACCAGAAAACCATCATTATGCAAATTTAAAGGCTACTCCTGTCATTCCAACATCTCCTGAGATGTGGTTACTCGGTTCTAGTGGAGAAAGTGCTATGATTGCTGCAAAACAAGGTGCTTCTTTTGCATTCGCACAGTTCATTAACGGATACGGTGGCCCTGAAGTAATGAAAGCTTATCAAGAACAATTCCAACCTTCCTATTTAGGAGATAAACCAAAATCAATCGTCTCTATTTTTGTTATTTGCGGGGAAACAAATGAAGAGGCAGAAAAAATTGCTTCTAGTTTAGATTTGTCAATCTTATTACTAGAGCAAGGAAAGCGTACAACTGGTACTCCTTCTATCGAAACTGCACAAAATTATTCATACAGCGCTTATGATTTATTCCGTATAAAAGAAAATCGTCAACGTATGATCGTCGGTGATCCATCTTCTGTGAAAGAACAAATCATAAACTTAAGTAAAGCATACAATACTGATGAATTTATGATTGTCACAATTACTCATCGATTTGAAGATAAATTGAATTCTTATCGCTTACTAGCAAATGCCTTTCATTTATAATGATAAAAGGGAGATCCATCAATTATGATGCATCTCCCTTTCTTACTACTTATTACTTTTTTCGTTTATATATGCAATAGCTTCTTTTAATAACTCATCAAAATCTTCAGGATAATCATGGTTTAAATTAGGCACAACTTTATACTTATGTTCTATATTTTTATCTCTTAATAATTGTACAAATTGTTGCGTACATTCAAAACAATCTTCATCTTGGTCCCCGCACACTATATATCCCTTTATATTTTTATCGTGTAGCACTCCCAACAACTCATTCCATTCTTCAATCTCTGGAAGCCACGGCGCTACAAAAATAAAACCATCTACATCTATATCTTTTTGTAAAATCGTATACAAAGCTACTCTTGCTCCAGCAGAAAAACCACCCATTATTACACTTTCTACTGTATGATTTTCTGTAAACGTAACGTAATGCTCTTTTAATTCCTCTTTCCCTCTATGTATATCATCCCAAACAAATCCATCTGAAAACTGAATTTGCGAAGATTGTGGTAAAGCCAACGTATAATCTTGATCCAAAACAGATTTCCAATATGGTTCTACTATTCCTATATTTTCTTGATCTCCGTGCATTGCAATAAATAATTTTTCTTTTTTCTTACCTTCAATACATTTCACGTCTGCTCGTTCTGTTTTCTTTGCTAATTCTTCTCTTTCTTTACATAATTGAACCATTTTATGAAACTCTTCAAATTTATGGAGTGGTTTTAAATCATCGTCCGAAATTAAATACTCATTTCCGTACCAAAATCCATTGTCTATAATAGCTTCCTTCATTAGATGTAACGCTTCTTCTTCAAGTCCTGCTGCACTCGCTAGTGCATATTTAAAGTTATATATTTGCGCTTCATTCCCAACTACACCTTTCGCATGCTCCATTATATAAGTGTACGCTTCCGAACTCCCTTTATTTGCGTAACAATGTAACGTTTCATTTAATAATTGAATGTAAGTCGTACTATTTTTCATCCCCCAATTCCCCCGTAACCTTTTATTATATTTATCTTTCAAACCTTTGTACCATTCTGTAATCACTTTATATAGCTCACGCAAACAATACTTAATCATTACACTTCTTCGTCCAATAAGCTTATTATAAAATTGAATAGACTGAAAAATCAATATTTTTATAAACAAAAAAAGACAACAATATATTTATTGTTGTTCTCAATACATCTACCCACTCTTTTGTTTTTTCCTGTCCGGTTTACTTGAAACTAAATAATGTTTTTCTGAAATATATAAGTCTCTTTTTAATATACGCTTTAAATATGGCCCTAATTTTATCCCGCATATAAGACGCTCTTCACTACCTTCAACAAGTGGAAACATTTCTTTTTCTGTTACGTATTGATCTACTGCTTTTTGTACGGTATCAATTTCTTTAACTAGGTTTAGATTTTCTTCTGTATGTTCAAATACCTCAAGCGTTTCCTTCGTAATAAGAAAACTATTTGTTGGAAATGCAAGTAAATACGGCTTTAACAAATCATAATTTACTGTATAATCATCATTTACTAATACTGTATAAACGATATTAGCATTCGTTTCTAGAAACTTAGCCATCGCTTGTTCTAATTCATCCTTCGTAATTTCACGCTCTTCTTTTCCAGTTCTGAAAAAGCGAAACATAGCATCGCCTCCTTTTTACTATATTATAGCATAAAAGAAAACTGAAAAATTACAAAAAAGTCATTGAAAGAATTTTTCAATGACTTTTTTCTTTATATACTTATATTTATTTTAAGAACGCGCTTAACATCCATACATGTTGTTCTAATGTTGTATGAATCGCTAACAACATGTCCGCTGATGTTTCATCGCCAGCTTCACCAGCAACTTCCATACCTTCTTTTAATTCTTGAATAAGTGCAGAGTAATCATTCACTAATGTTTGCACCATTTCTTCTGCAGATTCCTTGCTTGTCCCTTCATTCACACTAGATGTTGCAAGATATTCTTTCATTGTCGCTAGCGGTTTACCTTCCAACGCTAAAATACGTTCTGCTAATTCATCAATATTTGTTCCAGCTTCATTGTAAAACTCTTCAAATTTCTCATGTAATGTAAAGAAGTGTGGTCCTGTCACATACCAGTGATAATTATGTAATTTCACATATAACACATTCCAGTTTGCTACCTGCTTGTTTAATACTTCAACAACATTTGTTTTCGTACTCATACAATCCACTCCTCTTATCATTTCATAATGTTTATCTTTTAATAACCTAGTTACATGTTACCATACATTTCCTATACTTTCGAACGATTAGCCCATATGTAACAAAGTTTTAACACCTTTAATACTTCCCTAATGTCTTGTAATTCATGTATGTTTTCAAACACTTCATACGTCTAATTGTCCAAGCTCATACATATGCATAATAGTAAATCAAGCTCATCGTAGTAGAAAGAGGGATAACATGGACAATCAACAATGGCAAGTAGCAAAGAAAGTCGCTGCTACTTATATTGGAACAGTCGTTGGAGCTGGATTTGCTACTGGACGAGAAATTGTTGAATTTTTTACAGTGAACGGATTTTATGGAACAATTGGCATATGTGTAAGTGGATTTTTTTTTATTTGGCTTGGCACAAAGATGATGTTACTCTCATCACAAATCGGTGCATTTTCAGCGCAAGAGTTTAACAAATACTTATTTGGGGATGTAGTTGGAAATGTTGTAAATACACTATTATTACTCGTATTATTTGGTGTAACAAGCGTTATGTTATCAGGAGCTGGAGCGGTATTTGAAGAGCAACTTCGTTTACCAAGACAACTCGGTATTTTCATTACAGTGATTGCCTGTCTCATTATAGGTAGTCGCGGATTACAAGGGGTTTTTGAAGTTAATACACTTGTCGTACCTATTATGATGATTTTTATTATCGGACTTGCTATTACAACTTTTTTTCACGGTACAACTCCTCTTAGTAGCACTATTCCTGCAGAAAGCTGGAATATGAAGTGGATTACTAGTCCTATCACGTATGTCGCCTTAAATCTTTCGCTCGCCCAAAGCGTTCTCGTCCCGTTAGCCAGTGAAGTAAAAGATCGAAAGGCCATTTTATGGGGCGGTATTTTAGGTGGTGCAGGACTATCTTTAATTTTATTATGTAGCCATTTAGCTATCTTATCAGTCGATCAATTTTATCAATATAATATCCCAATGGCTGAAGTCATAAGAAAATTCAATGCAACTTTTCACTTTTTCTTTGTTCTTATCATTTTCGGTGAAGTGTTCACAACTTTAGTTGGCAATGTGTTCGGAATGACAAAACAAATGCAATCCATCACCGGTTGGAAAAGTAACAATATTATTTTCTTTATTTTACTAATTAGTTATTGCTTTAGTTACATTGGTTACAGTGAATTACTCCACATTCTATATCCTATAATTGGATGGGTTAGCATCATTTTACTTCCAATTATTGCTTTTAAACAACTTCAAAAAACATAAAAGAAGCATCCATGTTATTGGATGCTTCTTTTATGTTCATTCACAATCATCACATACTTCCCAGTATGGCCCCATTTCGAGTGCTAAATATGGCTTTAATTGCAAGCGAATCATCCGACTAGGCATACGTTCTAAAACGAATTGAATCCCTTCTTCCTCTTCGTCTAATTCCACTTTTGAAATCGCAATTCTTTGCATAGTAGAAATAGGCATTTCATCTTTATATAAAGTGATTTTCACCTCATCATATTCATTAAAATACAACTCAACACTCATTTGATTTTTCAACATTTCATCAACAATTTCATATTTATCATTTCGTTCCTGGATTATATATTTCCAGCCGCCTCTACCTTCTTCTTTCGGAGCAGCTTGAAATAATGTCATCAAATCCTCGTATAGCATAAGATAACCCCTCTCTTACTAAAAAACGATGAGTATTTTATATACCCTTTATCTCTATCACTATCCATATGTATTGTACCATATATCGCCGTTATTACCGTATTCATTTGCTTCATAACTGTATGTAAAATACCTGATTCTCTTCATTATTATATGAATTATCTCTGATTTCATTTCTTACTATTCTTCTAAAATTTTCAAATCATATCAAACTTAATGAAATTGCTTTCTTTGTCCATCCTCCACTTATTATTTCCTTGCAACAACAAAAAAGAAGAGTGACTTATAACACTCTCCTTAAAAGAATTTGCCAGTAGCTGCTAACGCTAATACTAATATTAAAATTGTAAATAATAATGATACAATGAAACTAAAAATAGGTAATGCTTTCTTTTCATTCTGCTTAAAGAGTAACTTTAAACTAAGAAAGATGTTTACTGGTACAAGTATAAAATAAAAATATTTAACAATTTGCACCGAACTATTCGAAAGTGTTTTTAAAATAAACACTTCAATTAGAAAAACAATAAAAAATGAAATACTTAACCAAAATGAGACATAACTAAGCCAAGAATGTCTTTTGGTACCCCAATAAACTCCCATAGTAATCTCCTTTATTTGCATTCTATATGATTATAATTATACACAAAGTTAACAAATACCTCTATTTTTCGACAAATATTATACAAAATATACCTTTAAATATTATAAAGATACTCTCTATCTCATTTAATATTACATAATAAAAACAGACTACTCCAATAGCACACTGCTATTTTGGAGATAGTCTGTCCTCTGTTAAACTTTAAATCTTTCAATTAACCCTTGTAACTCTTCAGCCATTTGAGATAATGTACCAGCCGCCGAACTAATCTCCTCAATGGACGCTAGTTGTTCTTCTGCTGATGCTGCAACGTTTTGAGTACTCGTCGCATTATTCTGTGCTGTCATTGCAATTTGACCTACTGAAATAGACACTTCATTTGCACCTTTCGACATCCCATTAGCCGTTTCAACCATCGTTTTAATTTGATCTGCAATTTCATTTGTAGATTGTAAAATCTCAGTAAAGTTTTGCTTCGTCTCATTCGCAATAACAAGTCCAGATTGAACTTCTTCATTTACATGACCCATAGATTTTACCGTCTTACTCATGTCATCTTGTATTTCACATATTAATTTACTAATTTCACTAGAAGATACGCTAGACTTCTCTGCCAATTTACGTACTTCATCTGCAACGATTGCAAATCCTCTTCCATGCTCTCCTGCTCTTGCAGCTTCAATTGCTGCATTTAAAGCTAGAAGATTTGTTTGATCTGCAATATTTTGAATTACTTCTAGTATGTCACCAATTTGTTTTGATTTATTATTTAATAACTGTATAACTTCATCTGATTGCGAAACAGATTCTGCAATAGACTGCATTTGATTTACTGTTTTTCCAACTAGTTTTCCACCATCTTCTGCTTTTTCACGAGTATGAGCAGAAGCAGTACTAATTGATGATGAACTATTTGCTACATGCTGAATTCCTTCTGTTACATCAAATAGTAACATTGCACCATTTTCTACACTTGTTGTTTGCGTCGTTGCCCCGCTCGATATTTCATCCATGGCCATTGTAATTTGCTCAGTCGCTTCACTCGCTTGTCTTACACTTGCTGTTAGCTCTTCTGATGCTGCTGCAACATGTCCAGCCGAAGTATTAATTCTTCCAATTAACGTTCGCAATGCATCAGTCATCTCATTGAATCCTTTTGCAAGTTGGCCAATTTCATCATTAGAATGAATTTCGATTGTTTGCGTTAAATCTCCCTCACTTATTTCTTTAGACGTGTTAACTAATCTTTTTAATGGCTTCGTTATAGAAAGTGTCACAAAATAAATAAGTGCTCCGCCTATAACTAATGAAATGATCATTACAATTAACATATTATAAAATACAGGTTGCGCAGCTTCAATTACTTCATTGGAATACATCGTCCCACCGATTTTCCAACCTGTTTTTACATTTGTAGCAAATACCATTTGCTTTTCGCTACCGTCATACGTATATGAAAAAGCACCATGATTATCTTCATAAATTTTCTTCGCCCAAGAATCAGCTGCTTTTTCTCCTGATTTTTCTTGAGGATGTGCAATTATTTTTTGTTTTCCATCTAAGATGAAAGCATACCCTTTTTTACCGATATTGATTAACTTTGTTGTTTTTAATAAATTATCTAAACTTAAATCTACTGCTACAACACCGTTTTTATCTTCTGTTTGTTTTGCAATCGTTACGACAATATGTCCATTTCCTTGTGCCTTATACGGCTCAGTAATTACAATACCACCTTGTTTTGCCACTGCATCTTTATACCAAGAACGTTCTGTTGGATTGTAGTCTGCTGCCATTTGTATATTTGGTTCTTGCACAAATTTCTTATCATTCCCAGCGACGTATACTTGTTCAACATCTTTATTCAAATTGATATATTGAGATAACATTTTTCTTAATTCATCTTGATTATCCCCTTGATACATATTACCTTGAATCACCCGTGCAAAATTATTCACATCATTAAATTTTGCATCAATCATTTGATTGATTAAATTATCTAATATTTTTATATTGTCGTGAGCACTGCTCGTAATTTGTGATTCAAAATTCTTTTTAGCCGTTTGATAAGACATGCCCCCGATAATAGAGACAGCCGCAATTAAAATGACAAAAAATGAAATTAGTAGTTTTTTTGCTACTTTCATATCACGAAACCAATTTAATAGTCTACCCATTACAAACCTCCTGCTTTTCAATTTCAAAAGTTAAATCTAGTGAATTATAAATATTTCCCATTCCCGAATTATTATTTTCATAACCTATTATGATGAATACTTTGTAAAGTTTAAACAATTAATTTCTCTTTGTCCATATATATGAATAATATTATTATAAAATTTACAAAAGCAAAAAACCAAAGGGAACCACCCTTTGGCTTTTTACATTTTTTTATGCTGCTTAGAAAGCTTTTTCCACTTATCACGCTCTGCTCTTGCAAGAACAGCATCTTGTTTTCTCATAAAATACGCCAGTTCTTTTTGTAGTTTTTTATAGCTTTGCAAACGATTTATCGTAATAATTCCGTTATCAATTGCATGATGTACTGCGCATCCTGGCTCATTTTCATGCTTACAGTCCCTAAAACGGCACGTTTTTGCTAATTCTTCAATATCAGAAAATGTTGTTTGAATTGCATCGCTACCTTCCCAAAGCTGCAGTTCCCTCATACCCGGCGTATCAATAACTAAACTACCACTCGGTAATCGGAACAATTCACGATGAGTTGTCGTATGCCTTCCTTTACTATCTTCCTCACGAATATCTCCCGTTTTTGCTACTTCAATTCCTATAAGTGCATTTAGCAAAGTCGATTTTCCAACCCCGGATGATCCGACTAGAGCAATTGTTTTCCCAGAAGAAACAAATTGCTGCAACGATTCAATACCAGTATGTTCTAAACTATCAACGATGAAGATTGGAACACCCATTGCCACGGCTTCCGTTTCTACAATTTTCTGTTCCACATCTTCACATAAACTACTCTTTGTTAAAACAATAACAGGCATTGCACCACTTTCATACGCTAATAGTAAATAACGTTCCATTCTTCTTACGTTAAAATCATGATTAAGTGCATTCACTAAAAATAGATAATCTACATTTGCTGCTATTACTTGTTCTTCCGTTCGAGTACCAGCCTCTTGTCTAGAAAAAGAACTTCTTCTCGGAAAAATACGATGAATAATTGCTTTCTTTTCATTCTCTATTTTCTTTATATACACCCAATCGCCAACCGCTGGATAATCTCCCTTCGTTACTGCTTCATGTCGAAACTTTCCAGACAGCTCTGCCATATATTCACCATCATTACAAATAATTCGATATATATGCTTATGCTCAAGTAAAATACGTCCTACTTCAAAGTTCTCTACAGCTTGTTCCTCAAAAAAAGAATCCCAGCCGAACGATTCTAAAATATTTTGATTCAAATTGATATCCTCCCTAGTTTAAGCTAAGCGGAAGGATCGTGCGCTAACTTATACAGTCTCGCCCTTTCCATCCACCTTTGTATTTGGTTTATTATTCATATAAGTTATTTTCGCCATAATACATCACCCCGTTCTCATTTTAATTACTCTCATTATATGGAATATTTATTCAAAAAGCTACTTTATTTAACGTAATTTTCAAATAATTTATTTTTCATCATTCTAATTTGCCCACGGTGATTAATCTCATCTTCTAGCACATGAAACCACAGATAGTGCTGGTTATACGCTACATCGTTAGGCCACTTTCTTTCTGACATAAGCCACTCATCATCTTGTTCAATCAAATACTTCAGAGATTCTTCTCGAACACTTTGCAGAAGTTGTACATAATACTGTATTTCATGACCATGGATTGTTCTCCCTGCTTCCCCTAAATACAGTGCGTCTTCCCATATTTCTAATTCTTTTTTTGTAAAGTCGCGCTCTTGAAATGAAATAAGTTGATGAGCTTTTTCTATAGCTGCTATATGTTTTAATAACGCACCGATGGAATTTCCTCCACTCGGCATAATTAAATCTAATTGCTCAACTGATAGATCTTTTATTTCCTGTAATGTTACAGCCCTCGTATGCTCCAGCATGCTTACTAATTCCCCTATATTTTTTGTATAACCATCTACACTTCTTATTCGATAATCTATATTCATCTCACGCGCCCCTTTCTACATTCATATTAAGGAATAACCTCTTCATATAATAGACTGAAATATATCAGATTTTTCTGTTATAATTAAATTGAATATAAAAAAAAACCAAACAAACTTTCTCAATATGCTTATATGAAATATTAAAAGGAATCAATATAAAATAATCGAATCTTATTCACTAAAAGGAGTGGATTCGATGGAAATGTATCAATGGCTAACTGCTGTTCTCGTTGGTGGCATTACTGGTTTCGTTTCCCATCTTATCAATAACCAAGGCAAGTTATTGCTTCCACGCCGTTTGAAAACTTTTTTTCACTTTGGGTTTTTGACTGATATTTTCACTGGTAGTCTAGCTGCACTGCTTGGACTCGTTCTATTCGATGTTACCTTAATAAAAGAAATTATAAAAGTATCCATTGTGACTGCTATTTCTGGTCAGACTTTCTTACTACACCAAGCGCTTGGTGGTGAGCAAGCTAAAAATACACAAATTAGGAAAGCTGATGAGAAGATTCAAGAAATTGACAAATTATTACGACGTTAGTGTATACTTTCTTTAAAAATTATTGCTATAATAAACAATAAATATTTTCTATTGCGTCGTTTGTCAGAAGAAAGGGTGTTTCGTATGACAAAAAAGAAAATAGAAGATTTCTTAACAAACACTGAAAAAGAGGAACTGCTAGAAAACTATAAATGTTTACGAGAAGCCCGCACAAAAAGCGAAGCTAATTATTTTGGTGAAGCAGTAGACCATCTATTAAATAAAGCAAAACAACGAATTATTAAAGATGCAGGCATACATGATGAAAATGCAGCAACAGTTCAATCAAAGAGAAAAGCACTGTTTTAGTTCATTAGCTAAAACAGTGCTTTTTATTACGGTATTTTTCACATTACTTTCACATCTATTTCACAAATATAAGTAGTCCGATATGCTAAACTAAGTATATCCTTTTCCAAGGAACTATATGCCGATATATAAATCCCTATCTTTATAGGGATTTTTTATTTTTGAATTCCTCATAACTTTGTTACAATACATTTCTCCTACTATTTCTATAATTTTAGTAACTACTTGTAATTAAAAGCACATTCATGTATTCACACTCTTATTAATTCTGATTTGCGAAATATTTATACAGGCTTTATGATGCAATTCCTGTTTCACTATTTTCAGTAAGTTTTTCACTTTTTCTAAACAAAAATAAAGCTCCTATATATAGTAACGCAGTAAAACTACCTATAAGTATAAAATTGTGAGATGCTGCAAATAACATTCCTGCTATTGCCGCTCCAATCATTTGACCAATATACATAGAAGCATTTGCAAGCGCGGCTCCTGTTCCTCTTGCTACACTAGACAGGTTTTGTAAGTGTCTCATCATTAATACAAACAAAATTCCTGCCACAAAAAATAAAACAAAGAATAATAGCTCCACAAATACAATGTTCTTTACATGAGGAAGTACTACATATAGCACTGCTGTAAATATAATTCCACCATAGAAAGAAAGGTTATAACCAATTTTATTTACGATTCTTGGGCCAAAAATATTCCCTGTTAAATTTCCTAACCCTAATACAAGCATAGCTGTTCCTATTTCATGAACTTGTAAACCAAATTGAATGGAAAGCCATACACCAAAAAATGAAAACGCAGCAAAATTACCAGTTTGAAAAACAAAATATGCAAAATAAGAAAGTGAAACCTTTGAATCAGTAAGTAATTGTTTATAACGCTTTAATATGCTTGTTTTACTTCCACCTATATGAACCGGTTGTATTTCTGGTAATACTACATAGATAAGAATGACAAGTAGTGCTGATAATAGACCAATAATGAAAAATGGTGTTGTATAGTGTATCATTGCCAAATACGCCCCAACTGGCAGCCCTAAAATTTGGGAGATTGATAACCCTGCTGTTGCAATTCCAATTGCCTTTACAATTTGCTCTTTCTCTATAAGAAGCGGAATAGATGCCCACACTTGTGGAGATACAAAGGCTGCACTTACACCTGCTAAAAATCTAAATGCTAGCATCCATAGAAAACTCGGTGCAATTCCACATAAAAACGTACTTAAAGCAAAAAAACTCATTCCTATTACCATCACTTTTTTTCTGTTTAAGCCATCTGATATAGGACCAGCGATAAGCGCAAATCCAGCGTATCCTAAAGCATATGAACTCACCATCCATCCTGATAGCTCGGTTGAGACATGATACACCTGTTGTAATGTCGGTAAAAGTGGTGAAATTAAGAAAGTATCTGTACCTATCATAAACATGATCGTAAAGAATACAGCTAGTACTCTTTTCATTTAAATCTTCTCCTTTTATATAAAAAGAGGGAAGTTCCCCTCTTCCCAACTAATCTTCTAAAATAGATTCAATCTCTTTCATCACCTTTTCATTCAATGAAACTTCCACTGCTCTGACACTTTCTCTTATTTGCTCCGCTCGTTTCCCACCAGGAATAACAGTATCAATTCCTTTTTGGTTTAATAGCCACGCTAAAGCTAAATGCGATACTTCAAGATTCACTTCTTTAGCTAAGCCTTTTAACTTTTCAACTTTTTTAAAGTTACTCTTATATGTATTTTCTTCAAATAGATTTACACTTTGACGCCAATCTCCTTCGTTCAATTTAAAATCTTCTGTATATTTTCCGCCTAGTATCCCAAAGGCAAGAGGTCCGTATGGAATAAATGAAATACCTGATTCTATACAATACGGCAAAAGTTCTTCCCCAGCAGCACGATCCAACATATTATACGGTGATTGTACAACATCTATTTGTCCGTGCTGATTCGCTTCTTTTAATTGCTCTACGTTTACGTTGGATATTCCAATTGAACGAATTTTTCCTTCTTCTTTTAGACGAGTAAGCTCTCCAATTGAATCTATGTAACTTGTTTCTGGATTTGTAAAATGTAAATAATATAAATCAATATAATCAGTTTGTAATCTTCTTAAGCTATTTTCCACAGCATTTCTTAAATAGCTTCGTTCATTATTAATATAAACCTCTCCATTTAATAACGGCTGTATTCCACCTTTTGTAGCAATTACAACTTCATGGCGTTTTCCTTTCAATACTTCTCCTACCAATTCCTCTGATCTACCGAAACCGTATGAATCCGCTGTATCAAAAAATGTAATCCCTTGCTGGATAGCTTCTTCTATTAATCGTTTTCCTTCTTCCTCATTCACATCAGCATATAAATTATGCCCCCCTACAGCGTTTGTTCCTAACCCCAACCTTGAAATATGTAGTCCTGTCTTTTGTAATTTTGTATACTTCATTTTTTCTCCCCCTATATTTCTATTGTTCGAATATATTCGAACAATAGAAATATACCACTTTATATGTTATAGTGCAAACTATATGAACTTATACAAGTAGGTGAAAAAAATGCGTACTCTCTATCATCCAAACCGAGAAGAAATTCAATTCTCTTCTGTCTTATACGCACTTAGCGATCAAATTCGTTTACAAATTGTAACTATGCTACTAGAGAAAAATGAACAATCTTGTGGCGCGTTAAACATTCCAATTGCGAAATCAACTTTATCTCACCATTTCAAGGTTTTACGTGAATCCGGTGTTATGTATACACGCCTTGAAGGAACACAGCGCTTCATTTCAATTCGTGAAGATGACTTACATGCTAGGTTTCCCGGTTTATTAGACGTCGTATTACATGCGACAGAACCATACTAAAAAACATCTCATATGAATATGGGATGTTTTTTTATTTTTTCTATTCTTTTTATAAAGTGAAACTTTACTCAGTGTGGATTTTGTTCTTCACCCACTAGAAATATAAACGCTTCATTCTTTTTTACTTTATTTTTGTACTGGATCCTTTGGACACTTTAATTATTTGATTACATTTTATACACATCATTAATATAGGGCCACCTATCTGTTTCAATTCCTGTAGTTGCTTATGCTCACATTTCCCCATATTATTACCTCCCTTATCATATAATTAGGTCATTTGGTAATTATTATAACTACTAAGTCCATTCTTAATTTAAGGTCTGAATAAAACGTTTAAACGCCGATATTCCTTCGTCATCTCGTTTAAAAACACCAGCATCTTCAAGCGCCTGTATAAATTTCCTTCCCACTTCTTCTCTTATAATCTCCTGTACATTTTGTTCATGTATCCGATTGTCATATTTGATTTTTAATTGTTCTGCCCATCGTATATGAGGCGTTGGAATATCACTTGGAATGTTAAGTAAGAATTTTTCCACTTCCTGAAGTTCTGTTTTTAAACGCGCAGGTAGTACAGCTAACCCCATTACTTCAATCAGACCGATATTTTCTTTTTTAATATGTTGTATTTCCGCATGAGGGTGAAAAATACCTAGCGGATGTTCTTCACTTGTACGATTGTTTCGCAAAACAAGGTCCAATTCGTACATACCATTCCGATAACGGGCAATCGGCGTAATCGTATGATGTGGAACATCATTCGTAAATGCAAATATATTAACGGATGGATCACTATATCCCTTCCACCTCTCTAATATGTAATCCCCTGCATTTACTATTTGTTCTATGTCGTTACTTCTTAAGCGAATAACTGACATAGGCCATTTAATAATAGAACATTGCATTTCTGGAAAGTTAGTGAGTTCAAAAATGAAGTCATTTGATGAATTTGCCATAGCAAATTCATAACTACCACCTTGATAGTGGTCATGTGTTAGAATAGATCCTCCTACAATTGGCAAATCTGCATTCGAACCAAGGAAATAATGCGGGAATTTTTCTACAAATTTTAACAAACGTAAAAAGGTTTGACGGTCAATTTTCATATCACGGTGTTCTGAAGACAATACAATGCAGTGTTCATTGAAGTAAATATACGGTGAATACTGTAGAAACCAGCTTTCATCTGTAAGATTCATACGAATGATACGATGATTCGAGCGTGCTGGATGTCCAATTCTGCCTCTATATCCTTCATTCTCAATACAGAGTAAACATTTTGGATAATTTGTACTTTCCAATACTCTCTCTCTAGCAATTTGTTTCGGGTCTTTTTCCGGTTTTGATAAATTAATTGTAATATCAATGGGTCCATATTCCGTATGTACTTTATAATTTATATTTTTGGCAATTTGCTTCATCTGAATATAGTTGCTGTTTTTACTTAATTCATAGAAGTAATTTGTTGCAGCCTTCGGATTTTGTTCGTATTTTTCATAAAATAGAGAATTGATAATGGACGGTTTGGACATAAAAACATCCATAATTGAACTTACTAAAATCTCTTTCTCGTCCATTACTTCCTCAATGACTTTATGCATACAAGCATATTCAATTAACTCTTCCAATAACTCCGAAATTGCTTTCTTTGCGGGCGCGGGCGCTGACGCTTCCACTACAAAGTCATCTAAACGAAGTAAAGAAAGAATTTTATTCCTTGTATATATTTCATCTTCTTGTTCAATTAATTGAACTTCAATAGCACGATTAATTAACTGCTGGATAGCTTGATATATCATCAGTATATACCTCCTCTAACCTTATAGCGGTTTATGTTGTTACGATGCCAGTTTTATATACCTTTTATCATTTTATGAACAGACGTATGGGATAACCACTATTCTAATATACATTTTACTTTCTCCGAAGGAGCTATTAGCATACTTGAATCGCCCGTTTAGTAAGCTATTTTGTTACATTATACGTACGTAAAAACACTTCTACAATCAACATCTTGTCGTATTTTTTAGACATCTTGCTTTTCACTTTTAACATCTCACTAAAAACATAAAAAGGAACATTTTTGAAGAACGATTTAATGAACACAATGAGGCCTATCTCCCCTGAGATAGGCCTCTAATTTACGATATTACACTAGGCATAAAACTCCCTTTATCTTAACTCGAGATTTTTATCTCTGTGCCTCTCTCCCCTGTAGTCACCTTTT
Organism: Bacillus cereus group sp. BfR-BA-01379; assembly: GCF_022663605.1. Classification (NCBI taxonomy): domain Bacteria; kingdom Bacillati; phylum Bacillota; class Bacilli; order Caryophanales; family Bacillaceae; genus Bacillus; species Bacillus cereus group sp. BfR-BA-01379. The sequence continues at coordinate 4,489 of NZ_JAKUFT010000053.1, read as the reverse complement.
TTCAATACGTAAATTATCTAAAATAAACGTACCTGCTCCTGTATCACCGTTTAAATTCGTTCCATCACTGAAAATTCCAACATAAGTTTGACCGTTCTCAGAACCTGTCACAGTAAACTCTGCTGTTTTTGTGTCAGTAGATGCAGTAAGAGTGTTATTCACACTCAATCCCTTTGCACTCGCAATGTCTCGAACATCAATTTCTTGATCCCCTGAAATAAAGCGGAATGCATTTGCTGTTGTTTGGTAGTCAAATGATACTTTATAAGTTACGCCTGGTTCGAAACGATAATTTTGAGGAATCGTACGGTACAGCAAACCTTTATTTCCAGTGTTCACTTTAACGGACCAATTCCCACCTAATACATCATCGACTAGTTTTTTACCTGCCCATCCTTTTTGCGTATATGGAGCATGCAGTTCAGACAGATGAATTCTGTTGTCTTCTACTCCTTCTGTGTTACCGATAACGAATGGGTAAATACCTTGTACTACCGATTCAAAATCTTGTTTAAATTCCGTTGGTGAGACATAATTTTTTAAGGATTTTTGAACAATCCGAATATCATCAAATTTTGTGTTTCCTTTTCCAGCATCACGGCTGAGAGTTAATTTAGCTTTATTCGTTTCAGCTGTAAAGCTCACTTGCATGATTTGCATTTTGCTATTGTATCCATCATTTGAAGCATGTGAATCTGCCTTAACATAGTTCTTTTGCAGGCTGCGAAGTGTGTAATTGTTAACGTCTTCTTTCCCACCTGTTACTGTAATTCCGGCCTTTACATCACTATTGTTTTCAACATATACCTCTGCTACATAATCTTTACCTGGTTCCAAACCAGTAAGGACACGGGAAACAGTTGTATCTTTTGACGGACTATCAATATTTAAGTAGTAATCTCCACTACTTACATTGCGGTTGCTTCCAGTTTGATTCGTTCTAACGGCGCTTATAGCTTTGTTATCCCCCTCAATAGTTGTATATGCACTTACTTTTCCTGTATTGAATCCCGCGTCATATATATGAGCACCCTTGCTCCAATCATAGTCAATGATTTCCAAACCTTTATCTCTTTTTGGTACAACAACATAAGGAGTTGCCGCACTAGCTGTCAAAGTTACCTTATTATTTACGACCTTAACTTCTTTCATATCTGCTCTACCACGATCTGTCAGTTTGTATACATATACACTAGATGCACCTTTATATTCATCTGGAAGTGTCCAAGTAGTTGTACCACCTTCCAAATTCCAGTGATATAGTTTTTCAGAATTAAAAGTTGGATTTTTAAAATCTTGTTTCACCCAAGGAATTAAATAAGTGTGTCCATCAAGTACAACGTTTCCATTCAGTGTAATAACACGTTCCCTAGAATTGTCTTTTCTAGTTACATTGACAACATCTTCATTACTTGGGTCTTTCAATTTTATTTCCTTTTCTAAGTTTGTCTTGCTTTTATCCCCTTCTACAGCTGTCCAATTCGTTACATAATATTTTTGTAAGAACTTAGTAGGTAAATTCGTATCAAATGTCATGCGAATAAAATTATCAAAATTCTTATCAGATTGCCATCCTTCGAAACCAGCTAATTCAAATCCACCAAGTAACGGATAATCAGCAGTTCCTCCTACTTCAGGCCAATTCAACACCCAAGAATCTCTTTGGTGATTGCTAATAAAGCGTAGTACTTCTGAGTTGATACCTTTACTTTCCGGTCCACCATAGTTTTTATCGGTAGCCCAGTGTTGCCACGTTGAATTATTGGCCATAGAACCACCAAATTCCGTTGTTAGTCTCCAGCCCCTATCTTTAAATTGATCTGCTATTCTATTTGATTCCCATTGATTTTGATACCATACATCTAAATAAATAAAGTCAAGGTTTGGAACAGCAGTTTTCAATTCATCTAGTCTTTTCGCACGTGCTCCAGTATACAAGTCTTTTAATTTATTAATTGTATAAGATTGATCTAGCCATCCCCATCCTAAAGAATTTGGACGATCAATAAAATCATTGTTGAAAGCTTTCGCTTCAGGATAAACTTCTTGTGCATTGATATGGACACCAAATTGAGTATTATACTTACGCCCCTCTTTAATAAGAGTATCCAAATCTTTAACGCCACCCATACGCTCACCTACATTACCGTAATCCGGATGACCACTGTCATGCCCTTCGTTTGCATATCCTTTTAATAAAACAGCCTGCCCCAATTCATCTGTAGCAAGAGCAACCTTTTTAATATTATCTGCTGTTTTTAAGAATGGTTGTTGTGCTTGTGATCCGAAATTCATTGCAATTCGCATTCCAACATTATTGTTTACATCTTGATATCCTTTAATGTCTTGCATAATATCACGATATGCAATCGCCGCATCCTGCCAATCTGTCTTATTATCAGTATTCAAATCTTTAGCGATAGCTATTTTAATAGTTGGTTTATTTTTTTGTGGTTCTGGCATAAAATCTCTTTGGTAATAGAGTGCACTAGAACCTATCCCCATTGCTTTAGCACCATTTTTATTTACATATCGATTTGCAACTAAGTTTTTATAGCCATCCACTTCTGAACTAGACCATACACCCGCACTCAATTCGTCAGTTGACAAAAATGCAGTATAATTTTTAGTAGATGTGCCTATTTCCCCCATAGAAGAATCTACGCTTACATCCACATCTCCTGATTTCCTAACATCAGTACTAATATTCGTTAATTTAGCTTTTGCACCTTTTTGCTCCGAATTTACTGAGATTACGTTCATATCAGCAAACTCAACTGTTTCAATTTTTGCACTACCATTATTTTTAATCTCATCGAAGCTATAAATAACTTTATTATCATTTACTTTCAAAGATACTTTAAATACAGCATCAAGATTTTTCATTTCATCCACAACTTTTAATGTATATAGCGCTTCACTATCGCTTAACTTTTCAAAGCTTACTTTAGGATAGTATAGTGCACCATTTACTTTCAATCCGTAAACAGGTGATTCTTGTCCATTCATTACTTTATCGCCAACTTTGTATTTCACAACTCGCGGGAATACTTGGTCAATAGTAACATCCATATACTTTGACTTTAATGTATCTTCTACTGGTGGAGTATCTGGAGGCTTTGGCGCACTATATTCCTTGATTTTGATATTAGAAATCGTAATTTCGGCAGCACCTCGGCTTTTTTCAAACCCAAGTCCCCCCGCTTGATCTACACCACCTGTTAAAGTCCAAGAATCTACCTTTTTACCATCAATGTATAACGTTGCAACATCGTCCATGAATACTAAACGTAAATGGTATGTTTGTTTTGCTTGTAACGGCACATTTGAAGTCATCGACGTCCAATTGTTGATAGGACCAAATGTTTCACCAAAATACTGATCGTTCGTATCCCCTGTTCCCACATATGTGTATGCAGATGCATTTTGAACACGATAGATTAATCCAAAGCGATTCATCTTATCAGTATTAGTAGTTACATCAGCTTCAAAAACACCATTTTTAATCGCTTTCATTTGGTTATAGACAATTCGATTCTTTTGGGTAGATGTAACACCGAAAGTTGCTGAACCATCTGCATTATAAGTAACTTTTTCGTCGCCTGAGATAATTTTAAAGTCGCCTTCTTCTAATTTATTATCCGTAATGTCGACAAGTTTTTCATCTCCTGGATCCGTGCCTCCATCACCAGATGCAGCTCCTAATTCGATGAGAACTTGACTTTTTTTATCTCCAAAAGCACCGAGTTTAACTGCTTCCTTACCTGTAAGGAGGTTATTTACATCATTAGGTAAAGTAACCGGTCCAAATAAATCTTTTCCATCTAATGTAATGTTCATAGTGGTTGCATTATAATCGATTTTTATGGAGTGTGAGGTCCCAACCTCTGGAAGTGCAACATTCGGTCTCGTTTTTAACCAATCACCTTTTCCTTGATATTTGTATTCATAGAACCATCCAAGTGAGTCGTAGCCTACAAAAACGAAGTTATTATTGTCAATATAATGAGGATAGAAACCAAATCTAGTATCTTCTCCACTGGTTTCTGGAGTAAAGGTATACGCCATCGTTCCCGATTCTTTAGCGATTTTATTTTGTTCTTGAAAAATTGCAGCTTTAGCCCCGTTATCGTTTCCAGCACCTGCTCCAAGCCTTACATAGGACTTCCCATTTTGTTCTATTATTGCATTGATTTCGTTTCCTCCTGATGAAATTGTGACCCACGGATTAGATACATTTGCCCCTACATGTAATGGTACAATCATACTAACTAAAAATGTCGGCACAATTAGCACAAGTGCAAGAAGGGTATTAAAAGCTCTCTTGAAATGCTTACTCTCCAATTCTTCTCCCCCTTTAAAATTTAAATTCTAGTTAAAAACAATACCTGCACATTCCTTTTTAAAACATACTAAAACCTGAAAGGTACCGCTTTCACTTATGTTTAGAATAGTTTTTTTCATGTGCCCACTCAATAAAGATATTGTT
>NZ_JAKUFT010000052.1:0-34831 GCF_022663605.1 Bacillus cereus group sp. BfR-BA-01379 | reverse complement strand
TGAAAATAGATAAATTGACAAGAGAAAAGTACTTTGTGTATATCACAGGTGCTTTTTATTTTCATTGTGATATAGGGCTTGAATTAAATTTTTACACTAAAATATATACGGCAAAAAAGGGGGGAGTTCATTGCACAAAGTTATTTATGGAATATTAATTTTAATTTATACTTTGTATTCATTTTTTGTAAGTGATGGAAGTGAAGTAAGGTTTATTATGGTGTTAACTATAGTACTTATCTTTTCTGTGGTTTTAGAAAAAGGAAATGCAAACAAAACGACTGATTAAAGGTCTTTTTGTTTGCATTTTTTAGTTGGCTATTACAGTCCAGATGTTTTAGGGATAGCACCAAATCGCCATCAAGCTTAAAGAACGATTTATCCCCAAACAATAAAAATGATCCTTTTATTACAAGTTAGCACCAAATTTCGTTTTTGGGACACTATTAAATTTTTAGTTGATGAAAACACCCATCTAAAATAGAAAACATTTAACCTATTATCATTTATTCCGTAGCTTTTAAGGTATTTAACACGACTTTGGTTGCGTCTGCAATAAGTTTATCATCGTATTTAGCATCTTCTTTATCATGATTAGAAAGTATAGCAAGAACAATCGGCTTTTTATTTGGTGGCCAAATAATTGCGATATCATTTCTTGTTCCGTAAGATCCCGCGCCTGTTTTATCAGCTACTTCCCATCCTTTTGGTACGCCCGCACGAATCAATTTATCTCCAGTTGTATTTCTCTTCATCCAATCTACTAATAGTTCACGTTTTTCTGTTGGAAGTGCAGTCCCTAATGTAAATGATTGAAGCGTCTTAGCTATTGCTTCTGGTGTACTGGTATCATGTGTTTCTCCTGGATGCACTTCATTTAATTCAGGTTCAAATCGTTCTGAAGTAGTAACAGTATCTCCCATTTCTCTCAAGATTTTTTCAAATTCAGAGGGACCTCCTAACTGTTTAAGAATCAAATTATGTGCTGTGCTGTCACTATATCGAACTGAAGCATCTGCAAGTTCTTTTAACGTCATTCCTGTATCAACATGCTTTTCAGTAATTGGATTATAATTAGAAAGATCTTCATGAGTATACGTAATCCTTTGATCAAGAGCTTCTAATGAGTTCTTGCGTAAAAGAGCGCCCACAGCTAATGATTTAGATGTAGATGCAAATGCAAAACGATCATCTGAATGATAGGCAACAGTTTGATTTGTACCTGTGTCCAGTGCATAAATACCAAGCTTAGCATCATATTCTTTTTCAAGTTTAGCGAAAGATTGATTACCTGTATTTTCTTGTTTAATTTGATTAGATTGATTCGTTTGCTTAGGTGGTTCAGATTGAGTATTACTATTGGAACAGCCTATAAGTGATACACATGAAAGTAATACTACAGGCACAATCTTTTTGTAATGTAAAATGTTAAAGAACTTGTTTAAAACGAACATAAATTTTCAACCTCTTTCAAGAATATATGGATTTTGTCTAGGTATTCTAAATACCAATGCAATTAAAGATGGCATAGGGTAACAATACTACTGTAGCTGAAATTTCACAGGTTAAAGGACATCCAAAACGTTTATCCCGCTATTTGCCGGGCAGTAAGACCACCACTGATTAAAGTTTCACTTTATATGATTGATAAGTCACGGTTTGGGTTATTTCTTTTTTGTTTTCACTTGTAATGGTTCACCTGTGAAAGTATCACAATACATGTTTTTTACCTTTGGGAATAATAAGTCCTTTCATTTTTTGTAATACATAAAAATAGATGTCAAACGGGATATGTTGTATCCAATCTGGACAACTCATATTAGAAATACACTTATTAGACACTCTAAGTAATAAATTTGTTCCACTTTAAGATGAGGAAGAATTTGGGGTTTTTAAAATAACAATGGAACTACGTGTTTTTTCGTCATACAAAAACCTCTACATATAAGTAGAGGTTTTTAAATTGCATATTAGTGAATTATGCTTTTTTAGATAAACGAAGATAATAGAATACATAATTTTAACTAGACTTATTATTAACTAATGTATCCCCACCAAGCTCCGCCTCAATCTGCGAAGTCTTCGATGACTCATCCATGCGCCAATACGTAATAAAGCTGATCGCGATACATCCGGCTACGTAGAAGTAGAATAGTGATTCCATTCCGATACTCTTTAGCCATAATGCGATGAACTCAGCTGTTCCGCCGAATATCGCAACGGTTAGTGCGTACGGTAAACCTACGCCGAGTGCGCGAATTTCAGTTGGGAAGAGTTCTGCTTTTACAATTGCGTTAATCGATGTGTAACCAGTAACGATAATGAGACCGACCATCATAAGTAAGAACGCTACGATTGGTTCTGTCGTTTTTTCCATGAAGAAGAAGATTGGTGCTGTTAGTAATGTTCCGAGAATACCGAAAGCCATTAATAGTGGGCGGCGTCCAATTTTATCGGATAATAGCCCCGCAATTGGTTGAAGTACGACGAAAATAAGTAGTGCGGCAAAGTTAATCCAGCTTACAACTTCTTTCGGCAGACCGACTGTGTTTACCATGAATTTTTGTAAATATGTTGTGTACGTATAGAATGCGACAGTGCCTCCTAATGTTAGGCCGACTACTGTTAATACTGCTTTCGGATGTTTCATAAGCGCGCGAACGGTTCCTGCGTTTTCGCGTTTTTGTGATTTTATGTTTGCGAACTGCTCCGATTCATCCATTGTGCGGCGAAGCCATAATACAGCTACTGCACCCATCGCTCCAATAATGAACGGAATGCGCCATCCCCAAGCTTTCATATCTGGTTCGCTTAGTAATTGCTGAAGAACAATTTGAACACCTAACGCAACCATTTGCCCAGCAACGAGCGTTACATATTGGAAGCTTGAATAAAAGCCGCGGCGACCACTACTAGCCATTTCAGATAAATACGTTGCGGAAGTTCCGTACTCTCCGCCAAGTGATAATCCTTGTAGTAAACGGGCAAGAACTAAAATAATTGGTGCCATAATACCGATACTTTCGTAACTCGGTGTACAGGCGATAATTAAAGAACCACCGGCCATAACCGTAATGGAAAGCGTTAATGCTGCCCGGCGTCCATGCCGATCCGCATAACGTCCCATTAATAAACTTCCGATAGGGCGCATTAAAAATCCAACTGCGAAAATAGCCGCTGTGTTCAGTAACTGACTCGTTGGATCTCCTTTAGGAAAGAACTCCGCTGAGAAGTAAACAGCGAAAGCAGAGTAAACGTACCAGTCATACCATTCAATTAAATTGCCGACTGAACCTTTGAAAATATTGCCGGCGACTCGGTTTGATTTTGCTTGAGCCATAATAATTCCTCCTCTTGCTTATAAATAAAATGATAATTATGAAAGCGTGTTCATCATAGTTGGATTGTACTGTCTATAAAATAAAATCTCAATATTATGACAATTTTATTCTTTTTGTACTTTATGTACATGGAGAGTTTTAATAGTTGCTTCATTATTCGTTTTGTCATAATAATAGAAAAGGAGATTGATAGTTTTGAATATTTTATCAAAGGATATGAAGTATGAAGAAATCACGCAAAGTGTCATTACAAACGAAAATAGTAAGCTTAATTATCGCGTTAATTTTATTTGTCGTTCTCCTATTAGCGGGAATATTTGTTTACATTCAGTCCGTTGATACGAAGCGCCAAGTGGAACAGTTAGCGCTGCAAACGGCGAAGTCGCTCTCTTTTATGCCAGCTATAAAAGATGCCTTTCAAAATAACGAGCATAAAAGTACGATCCAATCCATTGCAGAACAAGTTCGTGAGCAAGCTGGTGCAGATTATGTCATTATAGAAGATCGCTTTGGGGTTATGTATTCCCATTCTAATTCGGAGTTAATTGGCACAAAGAGTAACAATCCATATAACTATGAAGCACTCACTTTTGGTGGCTATTATACGCTCGAAGGAAATGGTGAAAGTGGTCCTGCTTTAATGGCGAAGGCGCCCATTATTGTTCATAACGGAGACTACGATCAAGTAGTAGGTGTTGTGACAGTAGAGTTTTTAATAAAAGGTATTGAATCTAACATACTGAGCAGAACGAAAGAAATTATACTCTTTTCCTTAGCTGTATTACTAGCTGGCATTGTTGGCGGTATTCTTTTAGCACGTAGCATTCGTAAAGATACACTCGGTTTAGAGCCGAATGAAATCGCGGCGTTATACAGGGAACGAAGTGCGATACTACTATCTATAAAAGAAGGAATTATCGCCATTGATCAAAATGGTTTTATTACGATGATGAACACGTCTGCAGAGGAGATGCTACATGTAAATGATGATTATATGCAGCAGCACATTTCAAAAGTTTTACCGGAATTTAATATGGAGAGAGTGTTAGAAAACGATCAAGAAATCGCATTTCAAGATAAAGTGTTTATTTTAAACATGACACCGATACTCGAAAATAACAGTACGGTAGGAGTTGTATGTAGTTTTAGAGATAAAACAGAACTGCAAAACTTAGTGAATACGATATCTGAGGTAAGAAAGTATTCCGAGGACTTACGCGCTCAAACACATGAATTTACAAATAAACTTTTCGTCTTATCAGGATTACTTCAGTTAGGACATTACAAAGAAGCGATTGAATTTATCCAGCAAGAATCTAATATTCATCAAAGTCAAAACCATATTTTATTCCATCAAATTCATGATGCGAAAGTGCAAGCTATTTTATTAGGGAAAATCGGAACAGCATCTGAGAAGAAAATTGATTTTCATATTGAAGGAGATAGTGCCCTTCATCCGTTACCAGACCATATAAAAGTATCGCACCTTATTACGATCCTTGGAAATATAATCGACAATGCGTTTGATGCGGTGAGTGGGCAAGAGGAAAAGAGTGTTTCCTTCTTTGTTACGGATATTGGGCACGATATTGTGTTTGAAGTGATAGATAGTGGATCAGGAATACCAGCTGAAAAAATCACGACTATTTTTCAAAAAGGTTTTTCAACGAAAGGAAACAATCGTGGCTACGGACTAGCGAACGTAAAAGAAATGGTAGATGTACTAGAGGGAACAATTGAGATTCAAAACGAGAAAAATTGGGGAGCGATTTTTACAATTTACCTTCCGAAAACATTGAGAGAAAGTATATGACAAACAGGGGGATGGGAATATGTTGAAGGTTGCAATCGCAGAAGATGATTTCCGCGTCGCGCAAATTCAAGAGGAGTTTTTATCGAAAATAAAAGACGTAAAAGTGATTGGAAAAGCATTGAACGCAAAAGAAACGATGGAACTACTACAAAAGGAAGAAATCGATTTGCTTCTATTAGATAATTATTTGCCAGATGGAATCGGAACAGACTTATTACCGAAAATCCATGCTGACTTTCCAAACGTTGACGTCATTATGGTTACAGCGGCAAATGAAAACCATATGTTAGAAAAAGCAATTCGAAACGGCGTAAGTAACTACCTTATAAAACCGGTCACGTTAGAAAAATTCGTTCGCACAATTGAAGACTATAAAAGAAAGAAGCAATTATTACATAGTAACAATGAAGTGAATCAAGCACTCATCGATAACTTCTTCGGCATTTCGCAAACACAGGACATAAAAAACTTACCGACAGGTGTGGATCCGTTAACACTGCAAAAAGTGAAAGGCATTATAAAAGGATTCGAAGAGGGTATTACAATAGAAGAAATGGGAGAACAAATGGGTGCCTCCCGAACAACCGCAAGAAGATATTTAGAATACTTAGTAGTGACAAACGAATGCACAGTAGAGTACACATACGGCATTATCGGACGACCAGAACGAAAATATCGCATAGGACGAGGACTATGAAAAATCGATTATTACTATATATATGGATCATGACAGGAGTAATAGCTGGTTGTTCTGTAGAAAAAACGAACAAGAATAAAGTGAACATAGAAGAAGTAGAAATCGTTGCGCCGAACGTTCAAGGAGCCGGATGGGACTTAACAGCACGAGCGATGCAAAAAACGCTGACAGAAGAAAAGATCTTCACAAAACCAATCACTGTCACAAACAAAGTAGGTGGCAGTGGTGATGTCGGATGGAAATATACGAAACAAAAAGGCGGTCACGTACTCGCGATTAACTCAAGCTTACTCATAACGAACAACCTACTAGGCCACAGTAAACTAACATATAAAGACTTCACACCTCTCGCAACACTCGCATCGGACTGGGAAGTCGTTGTCGTATCAAAAGACTCAAACATAGAAAACGCAAAACAACTAATGGAACAACTAAAACAAAACAAGGAAAACTTCAAAATCGGCGTTGCCCCAGGCCTAGGAAACGACGATCACCTATCATTCGTACAAGTAAGCAAAGCATTCGGCATAAACCCAGCCGAACTACAATTCTTCGTCTACGAAAACAAAGAAAAAATCATAAATGCCCTAACGAACAGACAAATAAACACCGCAACCATGACCCTATCCGAAGCCGAAAAACAATACAAAACCGGCAAAATAAAAATACTAGCCGTATCCGCACCAAAACGACTAGACCGACTACCAGAAATCCCAACATGGAAAGAACAAGGAATCAACGTCATCTTCCAGCACTGGAAAGGAATTATGGGCCCGAAAGATATGACGGAGGAAGAGGTTGCTTATTGGGATAGTGTTATTAAACGGATGGTGGAGAGTGATAGTTGGAAGGGGATTTTGAGGGAGCGGGGTTGGGAGAGTTTTTATAAGGGGAGTGGGGAGAGTAGTTTAGGGTATGGTGAGTTGGTAGGAGGAATTAGATTGAAATGATGGGAGGTAGTACTTCTACAATAAGCTATGTAAAAGAACACCTTCTCACTGTGTGTACTAATCATGTGAAGTGAGAAGGTGTTTTTTTACGGTTATAGAAATTATAGATTAAGATTAAATCATTCGTTAACGTTATTGGCGACAACAGAAGCAATATAAGAACTATTCAACCAATAACACTGCTTTGTAATTTGCTGTCCATCAGGTAAAGTGACCTTGTCAGCCCCGTTACGAGCTTTTGGTCGAATATGTGCAACGCCGTTGAAATTCATTTTTGGTAGGTTATTTATTTCAACGGTTTTATCACCACGTGTTTTATATTCAAGTTTAATACCTTCATTTACCACTGTGTTTACTTCTTCCCAAAGTTCACGTATTTCTTTTTCTATTGTAAGGACAGGCATGTTCCAAAGTTTAATACCTTTAAAGTAGAGCTCGCGATTTGGGTTTTCTTTTTTTGTTTGTTTAAATTCAAAAATTACAAATAAAAATTTGGTTTGGTAGAAGCGTTCTCGAATTTCGCTCTCTTCCCATGCTTCATTTGTCCATTGATGAAAATCAATAGTTTCAAATGACATGCTTTGTTCTGGTTTTCCGTTTGGCTCTAGGCGGACTGTTTTAAATTCTATATTTGCTTTAGCGAATTCTTCAATATTAGTAAGACGTGTGTTTTTAATACCTAGTAAAGAGCTTACCAGTGATGGAATGAAATTTTTTGCAGTAGGTTTAGAATCTATTTCTAGTGAATGGGCAATCTCTTTATCTGTTAATCCTATATAAGGTTCGAATTTTGAATGAAGGAATTCCTCTAATGATTTTCCTTTTAAGTCGTTTGCTGTTGTGAAGCTTATTAACTCTTCATTTTTGATATATCTACGAACTAATGTAGTCATATAAGATGGTTTTAATGAAAATGCTCGTTGCATTGCTTGTATTTCGGAAAATGGTTGTGGACGAATTGAATTTTTATTTGCTCCTTTTGTACAGGCTCCCAAATAATTTGTATCGCCTTCAGATAACTCATGTGCTCTTCCAGAACGAATCTTAGATACGATTGTTTCCCAATCTTGTTTTATTATTTCTAAGTCAGCTTCAGGATATGAAAATAGAACACTCTTTGCGATATGGAAGTCTTGACGATTTAAATCTGCTTTCCATTCGTAAAACATAAGTAATAATTTTTTGTTCTTTTCCCAGAAGCTAGACTCTTCAAAAGATGTATTAACTTCCTCCATGTAGTTAATGATATTTAAAACTAAGCGTTCTTTAGCGGATAAAGAACCATTTTTATTGTGTTTAAAAGGTGTTACTTTTAGTTTAACTCCAAGGTTTGTAAAGTTAATATCCGCATCTGAGGCGCTTTCATACCCAAAAAATCCTTCTTTGACTAACTGACCAAGTTCACCTTTAGAATTTGCTGTTGTAAGTTTATTTGTTGAATCAATGTCACTAAATTTGTGTCCTTCAGCTTTTTTTGCTTTTAACATTAGTTCATCTAGTGTAACGTATGTAACCATAGTAATCCCCTTTCGTATTCTATATTAATTAGTTTGCTTAGAAACCGTTAAATGAAAAGTTGTGATATAATAAAAAGCTGTTTTAATTTTATAGAGATAAAAATTATGTAAAGGAAAATCAGAGGATTTCTTACTAAATAAGATATGGAAATCCGAAATCTATATTATGGAATAGAAGTGTTTACTCTCATAATGGAGGGATTGATCTTTTCCTTACTTTTTATTATAATGAAGCATAAAGAAATAAAACACCGAAGGGATGTTCGTGTATTTATGGTGAAAGTAGTAGAACTTTTTGCGGGAGTGGGGGGTTTTAGGTTAGGACTTGAAGCGAACGAGAATTTTGAGATTATTTGGGGGAATCAATGGGAGCCCTTAACTAAAGCGCAGCATGCATTTAATTGTTATGCCACTCAATTCGAAAATAAAGGAATACATGAAAATAAAGATATAGCAGAGGTTTGGCCAGAAATACCTGAGCATGATTTATTGGTAGGTGGCTTTCCATGTCAAGATTATTCAGTAGCACGCACAATATCAAATGAAAAAGGGATACAAGGGAAAAAAGGTGTTCTTTTTTGGGAGATAATGAACATAGTTAACTCTCGCAAGCCAAGATTTGTTTTGTTAGAGAATGTAGATAGATTATTGAAATCACCAGCAAAACAAAGAGGTCGTGATTTTTCCATTATGCTGGCGAGCTTTAGAGACGCAGGGTACGCAGTGGAATGGCGAGTTATTAACGCTGCGGATTATGGGAATTCACAAAGAAGACGAAGAGTATTTATTTTCGCGTACTTAAAAGAATCTCATTTTGCATCAGTTCAAAGTGAAATGAAGTCGTTAGAGATATTATGTGGAAATGGATTTTTCGCTCCGATTTTTAATGTGCATGAAGCGCCTGAAGAAAACAAAAAAAGAGGGCAATTTGAGTTGCCGGTCGATATTATTGAGGTTTCTGATACATTTAAAGCTGAATACTATAATTCTGGCGTGATGATAGATGGACAAGTATATACTGAAGAAGTAGTTCCAGTAACTGAAAATCCAAAGACTTTAGGTGAGATTGTTCAGAAAGCATATAATAAATTTGGTCCTGCAGATGAATCATATTACTTGAAAATGGATAAGGTTAACAAAAAGGGAAGAACGGAATTTGAGGAACTTAAGTACCTTAAAGGGCCTAAAAAAGAAGAAAGAATATCAAAGGCGACAGGTCATAAATATTTCTACTCTGAGGGAGGGATGGCTTTCCCTGATGTTTTAAATAAGCCTGGACGTACAATGTTAACAAGTGAAGGGACTTGTAATAGAAGTTCTCATGTAATTGAAGATCCTTACACAAAAAAACTAAGATACTTAACACCAGTTGAATGTGAGTTGTTAAATGGATTTCCGATGGATTGGACGAATACAGGTATGCCACAAAGAAACAGGTACTTTTGTATGGGAAATGCTTTAGTGGTTGATTTGGTGGAGCGAATGGGTCAAAGGATTTTAGAGATTAACAAAGAAGAAGAGAAGATGGATAGTGTTGTACAGTTAAGTTTATTTTAGAAAGTAAATGTAGCATGTTTTTGTGAAAAATTTAAAAGTATATAGTGTTGGATAACCTGGGTTCTATAGTTAAAGACTCAGGTTATTTTTTATGTAATCTTTTAAAAGTAAGAATGGAGTAGTGGGAACTGTTTAATTTTATTATGAATGGAAAATCCACTAATTTCCTTTTTTCTTAATACCAACAATTCTTCTATAGATATTGTATAATATGGAATATATTCGAAACGTATTTTTAGATTAAGAGGTGTTACATCATTGGAGAAATATACATTTGATTTTCTACAAGAGGTATTCCCCGAGTTAGCGGAGATGGGGAAAGATATTGAAAATGTTTTTTATCAAGATCCCCAATCGGTTTTAATTAAGGGAAGAATATTTGCAGAGCTATTATCAAAACGCATTGCGGAAGAACATGAACTGCACGACGTACAATACTTAAAGCAAGTAGAGCGTATTCAAAAATTAGAAAGAGAAGATATCTTATCAAAGGAAATTTCCCGTTCATTTGATACTGTTCGCTATTTAGGAAATAAAGCGGCACATGAACATATTGAAAGTGGGGTAGAGAGTGCTTTTAAAATGCATAAAAATCTATTCCAAATTGCAGTGTGGTTTATGGAGGTATACGGGAGTTATGAGTTTGTTGTCCCGAAATACAAACATCCACAGCCGAAGAGTAGTGTACATATTGTGGAGAAATTAGAAGAAAAGATATCTGCTAGTTTAGAAGAAAAGTTAAAAATGCTAATTGAGATTGCAAGTAAACAAAATACATCAAATCAAACTGAGGAATTAACAGAAATAAATAACGCTGAGATTGCGGTAGGGTTAGAAATTGAAGATAAACAGTCTGTAGATAATGAAGAAGAAGCAGATAACAATTTTGTGTATGATGATTTTATTTTAGGAGAAGGAGAGAGTTATTTACTAGCAGAACTCTCGAAGCTGAAAGAATCATCTCAAGAGGCTATCGAAAATCCTAATGAATTTAGTTCGTTTAAGGATTATTTACATGTAGAAAGAACGATACAGAACGATATGATGTCTGCTCTAACAGCAGCAGCTGGGCAAAATACGAGTCAATTAATTTTCTTGTGTGGTAGCGTTGGAGATGGGAAATCACATTTATTATCGTATGTGAAAAATAAATATCCTGAATTGATGGAAGAGTTTTCGGTGCATAATGATGCTACGGAAAGTTTTGATCCACAAAAGAGTTCCCTTGATACATTAGCGGAAGTATTAAAGCCATATAGTGATAGTGAGATTGATGGTTCTAGATTCAAGCTAATTTTAGCTATTAACCTAGGAGTTCTGCATAACTTTATTGAATCAGATTATGCAAAAGAGCACTATCAAATTTTAACAAAATTCATTGAGGAATCAGGAATATTTGAGGCAAATGAAATTGCTACTAATCAACAAAGCGGTAATTTCCACTTGATTAGCTTTAGTGATTATCAACCTTTTGAATTAACCAGTGAAGGGCCAAAATCAGATTATTTTTCATCTATTTTAAAGCGAATTGTGGTTGAGTCAGAAAAAAATCCATTCTATCAAGCTTATTTGAAGGATAAGCAACGTGGTATAAATGGATTCTTTATGGTGAATTATGAGTTATTGCAACAACAACAAATACGAGATGGTGTTTTAAGTATATTAATTGAAGCAATAGTTAAGCATAAGATGATTATTTCGACACGTTCCATGCTTAATTTTATTTATGATATTTTAGTGCCTTCTCATGGCAATGAAGATTTTCTTGGGGCAGGTATGATGGAAAAAACCGAAGCCTTATTACCGAATTTATTATTTGATGGTCAAGAAAAATCAAATTTACTAGCAGTTATTTCTAAAATGGATCCTATTCATCTACGATCAAATAGTGTAGACCAAATGCTAATTGAGCTAAACAATTCAGTAAATATGAAGAATACTTTCCAAAAGCATTTGAATTTACATGGACTTGATGGATGGATAGAAGGGCTAGAAGAGATGGGCTCTTTCTTTGAGCTAAGTGATTCATCTAGACAGGTATTCAATAAAACATTAATACGTATGTCATTATTTTTATCTCCGGTTTTAAATGAAATATTTGGGGATGAAAATTATAAAAAATATATGGAATATTTATATGCTTTTAATAAAGGAAATCGATCTGATTTAAAAGATATGTATAATTTAGCCAGAAAATCAATTTTTTTATGGAACGGAAGTCCGAAGTCAGATTATGTATTTATGGATTACTCAAATGATACTACTCAGGTTGCACAGTCTCTTAAAATTAAGCCGTTTGTAGGACATTTGAAAGGGGTAGAACCGGAGGTTTTAAATCGATTTAAATTAAATATATTACTTGCTTTTTCCAATGAAGATAAAGTAGCTCCTGTATATTTAGAAATTGATTATCCATTATATGAAATGATGGTCAAACTTTCAAAAGGTTATCGCCCGAATAAAAAGGATAAAGAAGATTGTATTCAGTTCGTTGAATTTGTGGATAAGATAATGAAATTAGGAAATAGAGAAAAAGAATTATTGTTTGTTCAATCTAATGAAAATGGAATGTTTAGACTAACATACGACGAAGATTTTGAAGAATTTACGTTTAGAAGGGATTAGAAAATGATTGTAAGAGAGAATTTAGAGGATTTGAAAAACTCGCTGAGTATTAAACCAGAAAAGTTAGGATTAAAACATACAATAAATAAAAAAGCTCCTCTGTTACCTTTCTCTACCCGAGGAACAGAGCGGGCAAAATTCGCAAAAGGGTTTCAGGGAGTATTAGGAGAGTTTACGCGTCTAGTCAGCGGAAATAAGTTGAAAATGGAAGTTAATCTAGAAGAACTTATTGGAGAGATTAGTAAATCTGTTGATGTATCAAAGCAAGATAAGTCGCAATTTGAACAAATACTACGTACCTTTCTGCAGGATAGTGACAATACAATTAAAATTTTTCATTTGCATTTGTTTCAATATTTACCATTAAGTGATAAGGCTGATAAAAAAGGAGAACAAGATATTGCTAGATTCCTTTTAGACGTCTTATTAGGTGAAAAAGAAACAGTAGAAGAGATTTTTGGAAAAAGCGATTCAACAGATTTAATGTCACGTCTTGTATTAAAACAATTAAATCATTTGGAGAGCGACGAAAAAGAACGCCGTCCGTATATTAATCAAATTCCATTTATCTCAAAGCTATTCAAAGAAGATTTTCAATTTTTAGCGGAACATAAAGATTATTTTAGAACTCATTATCATTTGTTTCTTAGTTATTATTACTTTTTATATATTACTCAATTGACTTTAAAGCTTTCACAAGTTGGGAAAGCGAACTTTAGTGAGAACAACGAAGTTTATTTTACACTTGACTGGGAGTCTACGAGTAAGAATAGAAAAGGTTATACTCATGGTTATCAAATGATTAAAGATACAGGTAGACATTTACTACTACATATTAATTGCTTAGAACATTTAAATTTCCTAATGGGAGTAGAAAAAGCAGGTGGCTATCCTGAATTAAAGGAAACATATCAGCAATTATCCGATGAGGATAAAAAAGTATTTTTAGAGATGCTTTGTGATTGGGTTATGGAATATAGAAGACATTTAGGTCTTGGGGCTTATGAAGGAAATTTAGAATTAGAATATGATACGCTTGTACAATCCTTATTCCGTAGTATAGAAGAAGCCTATGAAAAAGATACGATGCAAGGCCCCCGACACAGATACTCTTTATCAATAGAAGAGGTTGGGAAAAAATATTTCTTAAAAACTCGAGGTTCACTTGGTTATATGCTTAATATTAGTCAAGATATGTTATTGCTGCTAACAGCATTGAGTTTAAAAAAGGAAAGAAAACCTTTGAAGCAAGTATTTATAGATTTAGAGGCTAGAGGTTTATTCTTCGATCGTTACTCAAAAGAAGAAATTGTACAGTTATTTGATAAGCTGAATTTAATAGACAAAAAAAGTGATAGCGGTGATGCACAGTATGTTAAACCAATTTTATAATTATCTTTCAGATAAACTAATAAATTATTTACAAGCAGAAAATCTTAGAGGTGGAGAGCGGTTTTACCTTCAATTTGATAATCATGAACAAGTACAAGCATTTTATGACACATTAAAAGAACAAGATTTATCGCAGGCGTTTTATTATCAGCATAAGCAAGGAACTCCATACGAAACGATTGCTATTAAGGTCTCAGAGGAAATGAAAGTAGTTGTTGCGACTACATCGGCAAACGTTACTCCGGACTTTTTAGTAACACTTCGTAATGAAGTCGGTGAACAAAAGGATATTTGGGAGAAAACAGCTTTACTTAGTATATGTCATGAGACACTGGACAGTATTAAGGGTGGTAGCAGTGATTTGCAAAAAGAAGGTATGCCATTTAATGTGAAATCAATTTTGAAAACATTAAAAGAAGAAATTGAAACTTCTTCTTTAAATAAAGAAGAGAAGGAAGTACTTTCATTTTATTTACGTAAAAAATTAGATGATACAATTGTGCGACCATCTCTTTGGGATTATGAAGAAATTCTTGGATTTTTATCAAAACAAGAGATTGCGAGAGAAGACTATTCTAATCTAGGCATTTTCTATGATGAAAATTTAAATCAATTTACTTCAGCTCAAATGAAAAAAAGGCTAGAAGAAAATGCTTCATTCTTTGAGAAAGTTCAACATATGCATGAGTATGAACATTTAGAGAGTCAATTAGAAAAATTATTTGATGAGAAAGGTGTTTCTCGCCTGAAGAAAGAAGATTGGCAGCAAGCGGATTATGTTCTTGTTAAAGATTCTTACGACAAAATGACTGAGATAGATCGTCCATTAGAATATATCGAATCACCAAAGAAATATTCAAAAGAAGGTCTGTTATATTGGGAAAAAGCACAAGCTGAGACAAAGGCTGGGAGACGTAAACGCCATATTATCGTTTTTAATCCTACACAGATAGAAGATATCAACCTGAACTTTGAATTTGAAGAAAAGTTGAAGAAGGAATACATTCATAAAAATTCACAGGGGTTCTGTGGGATATCTGGGAAAAAACTAACTGTTAGTTTAGCGCATAAGCACAATGTGACTTCATTCCATAAAGTTGTATATACGCATAAGATGCAATCTAAGTCGAAATATGAGTTTCATATTGCTGTTATAGAATGTGAAGCCGCGTTTTTACAATCGCTTCAAACGATTTATGAAGTGAATGTAAATAAGAAAAACGTAGTTATGAATAAAGCTGAAGAACGTATTATTTTTGGGGATATTTCTAATGAGCCAGAAGAAGTATTTATTGAGGAAGATGCACAGATTATAAATTGGCAAGGTGGAAGTTTTGAAGTCTCTGAATCTTCCCCTGCATGGAATGATGATAGCTTATCATTTTCTGTTCAAATTGAAACATCTTTAATTCCTATTCTTATTAGAGAGCAAGTTGCAAAGACTGTTCCAGTATCAGGAGAAAGGGTATGGAAATTAAAAAGAGAACATCAAGAAAGCTTTGAATATAACCTTGATACAAATAAATTAAAACAAGGTGCAAGGGAATTTTCAGCACGAGAAGGATTTCGAAATTATTTACAAGACGAGAGAGTATGGATTGAAAATGAAATCGCTTTTGCAGTTAGAGGGGTATCAGGCCTAAATAAGGTTGAATTATTAATGAACCCATCATTGAGAGATGCGTATCAACAATTATTAAATTACTATAAGTTTAATAATACGGTTCCTAGTCTTTGTTTTGTGGATAATCAATTAAGAGAGCTATCTATAAGATACTTGAAGGCTTTTAACGAAAGTGTTGCTCATATACAAGAAAATGTAATGTTAAAAGAAGAAGAAAAGAATCTGTTTAAATTGGGAGTTATTGAAGAGGAACAAAGGGTCATACTAACACCGTTGCATCCGCTTAATGTTGCCTATCAGTTAAGTGTTAATGATGAAATTAAAAACGAAGTAGTTGAGATGCATATTTTAAATCGTCTGCATCCTAACAATCTATTGCCATATATATATGGACAGAATGATGAATTGTATAGACCGGTTTCTCAAAATGAAGCGCCTGAATGGACTGTTTATGAACCACTTCATAAGGTTGCGATTGGAGAATCTAATGCATTTTTAGCTAATGTAGTTGAAGAAAAGCTTCAACAATTTGTGGAACATTTCCAATACTTATTTTTACAAGAATCTAAGTCTCCGATACGAATCAATGTGATTAATATAAATAATGATAAAGAAGTTGTAAGAGGTTTAGTACAGTTTATTAAGAAGCAGATAGATAAAAAAGGGCCGTCCAAAATTATACCAGTAGAGGTTGCTTTATATCATGAGAGTAATATACTAAGCGCCTTTGAAAAATTTTCTATATATGATGATGTTCAAAAATTTGAGGAGTTCTTTGAGTTATCGTTAGCATCAAAGAATCTCGATGCTGTAGACGTATTAAGGCTGATTCGAGAAAATGTTTTCTATTATAAACTTATTGGTACGAAAGAATATGGTTACGCTCATATTTCATTCTATAAAATGATTTCAAATGAGAAGCATGCGAAAAGTACAATGGAAGATATTGAAACAGGATTATCTTTAAATGGAATGTTATCATCTCTATCATCTATAAGTACAGAAGTAGATTATCGTACAGGATTTGGATTGAAAAATGTATTGAATAATGAACATTTGTTAATTCAAACTGCTAGAGGAATGAATGAATTAGGAAGTAATTTAAATAACGATGGTACAAACCCTTATCGTAAGAACGAAACAATTGTTACGAGAACATCTACCTATGATGAACAAGTTTTAGAACATTTATATGAATCTTCTTATTGGGTAACATTTATTGAACCTAATGTAGGTTTAGATTTCTTCCAAGATTCATCACGTAATTTATTGGTCATTCATTATAGTGATCAATATTCTTCATCAAGCCAGTATGATGCAATTACAGTAACGGATAAAGCAAGACAATACCGAGCGGTTATTGAACAGTATCTGGCAGAAAAAGAAATTGTATCGACACCTGAAAAAATTAATACAGCTATTAGAGCTTTCAATAGTTTAAATGGTGAGTGGTTACTAAGAATTATAGGAAGTAAGGGACAATTCTCAAGAGAAAAGTTAAGCATTATTTCAGCTGTGAAGTATATATTAAGTGCTTTAGATCATGAGAATATTTTATGGGTTCCTATCTCATTAGAAGAAATATTGCGTGTTGCTGGAGCGGTGAAATTAACGAAAAGTGAAGGTGTATTTTCTGCGAAAAATCTAGGCGGAAAAGGTGCACATAGTGACGATTTACTGTTAATCGGAGTAGAAATGCAAGATGATAAATTATCAGTGCATTATTATCCAGTGGAAGTGAAAATCGGCTTAAATCAAGACAGTGCTATTGCGAAAGCAAAAGAGCAAATTAATGCTACTAAGCAACTATTTGATACACAACTTTCTAAAACAAGTGAAGACGGTTTACATGTGTTTAAACATAAGTTTTTCCGAAACTTCTTTGTGCAGTTATTGCTAGCGAATGCCGAGAAATTCATTGCAAACAACATTTGGCCAGAAAAATCTTATGAGAAAATTGAGGAACTAAAGAAAAGATTATTAAATGATGATTATGAAATGAGTGGACATTTAGATGATAAAATCGGAAAAGGAGCAATTTTATCATTCAAAAAGGAACAATCATGGAGGTCCATCAAAATAGAAGAAGATATTTTATTAGTGGAATTAACCGAAGAGGATGGATATGAAGGAGTAATCGAAGAAATTGAAGCACTCAAAATGAAAATCCATTCGGGTGGAACTGATATTAATCCAGATAGATTATTGAATCAGAATCATGATTCTAATCAAGTGTTAAAAAAAACTAGCAATAAAGTCGTTCCAACTGTACCTCATTCTGAAGAAGAAAAAGAAACAAAAGAATTAAAGGACATCCGCGTTTTGTTAGGAACAGTAGAGGGATCGACTCAAGAAATATATTGGGAATTCGGAAATCCAGAGCTAGCAAATAGACATATTTTAATTTCGGGTAAATCAGGACAAGGTAAGAGTTATTTCATTCAATGTTTACTTCTTGAACTGGCGCAAAATGGAATTTCAAGTATGATATTTGATTATACAGATGGATTCAAGAATTCTAAGTTGGAACCAGAATTTAAAGAGAAACTTCAAGATAATATTGAACAATTCCTAGTAGCCAAAGATAAATTCCCAGTAAATCCATTTAAGCGAAATCAAAAAGAATTGGACGAAGGAATTTATATCGATGAAGATAATACAGATGTTGCTGAAAGAATTAAAAGTGTATTTTCAGCTGTATATAAAGATTTAGGCATTCAGCAACAAAACGCTATATATGAGGCGGTAATGCGCGGTTTAGATAAATATGGCGAAGGTATGAATTTAAATTATTTATTAGCAGAATTAGAAGAGGATACTTCTGGACCGGCTAAAACAGCAAGATCACAAATTAAGCCGTTTATTGATAAGAATCCATTTAATCATAATGCTGTATATGATTGGGGAGACATACTGAACCAAAAAGGTAAAGTGTTTATTGTACAATTAACGGGCTTTAATAGAGATGTACAGCTCATGATTACAGAGTTTATCTTATGGGATATTTGGAACTATCAATTACACCATGGCGACAAAAATAAACCATTCCCAGTTATATTAGATGAAGCGCAAAATCTTGATCATAGAGAAAAATCACCAAGTGCCAAAATTTTAACTGAAGGAAGAAAATTTGGTTGGTCAGGTTGGTATGCAACACAATCATTAAAAGGACAATTTACAATGGATGAAATTTCACGACTACAGAATTCAAGTCAAAAAGTGTATTTCATGCCACCAGAAAATGAAATAAGTGCTATTGCATCGAATCTTGCCCAAGATACAGCTGTGCGTAAAGAATGGGAAAAACGACTTGCGACATTGAAGAAAGGTCAATGTATCACTTCGGGACCAATGTTACAGAAGGATAATACGTTGAAGTCGGGTAGTCCCGTAATTATTAATATTAGTGCATTGCAGGATAGGTTGAAGTAATAATTTAATAGTGATATGAAAGTTTTAGAAAACCACCTTGGACATTATATTTGTTTGGGGTGGTTTTTGTATTACTAAGTGTGTTGAATTGTTGAAATAGTAGGGGGCCTACCTTGTCAAGTTTTTTGAAGTTTAAAGTGATTTTCATAGAGATTAATATGGGGAAAATTCGTGACTAGATAAATTCTTAGTATTTAAAGAGGATACATACAGTTGATCATTTAATTTAGTGGAGATATAATAGGTGAATCATAGAAATGAAAGGGGGGAAGAAGGATGGATTTTATGATTCCTTTGACTGGTATCTCAATCTTGTTTCTCTTCTATTGGTGTGTTGTGAATCAATATATTGTTGTTAAATGGAACGCTATTTTTAAGAAATTTAATGAAAATGTAGTGTTTGGGATATTTATTACATGTATGTTATTTTGGTTGGAGTATTTATTTCAAATGTTTTTTGATAGATAATCAATTTTTTAATGAGGTAAATAGACACAGTGGAGCATGTGAGATGTTCCATTGCGTCTATTTTTTATAACCAATTATAGTTTATTCTTGCACCTCCCCCAACGTCACCCCCTAACCTAAAGAAGACAAATCAAAAAGGGGGACCAAACCACTCATGAAAACCACCACAAAAGAAAAAAGAAACACCATCATCATGCTATTACTTTCAACCGCAATAGGAATCTTTTCACCACTACTCATGTACATCACACTGGCACGTAAAAATGAAGTGTACAAATATCATTGCCGAAAGGCGTTCAACTTTCATTTGTTAATTTTTCTTCTATTTAATATTAGTTCGCGTATTAGTGATGTTTTGTTTTGGATTGTGTTTGCGCTTGAGGTAGTTCAAGTGATCATTGTTGCGTGGAAAGTAATACGCGATGAGCCATATCGTTATTTCATTCGAATTCCGTTATTTAAAGAAGATAAGTACGCTGTGGAAGGAGAATAGGTGATGAAACAAGAAGTGGAGATAAGGGGAAAGCGATTTTTTATTATGATTGCTGTGTTGTTTATTGCTTTGGGAAGTTCTACTCCCTCTCAATCCAGATGTTATTCAAGTTAAGCAAGATGGTTTATATGTAACGCTAGATGAAAGGAAAACTGCAAAAAGAACGTTCAAACATCCAGAGACAGACGAGGTGATAGAACTTTACTTCCAAGAAAGAAACGTTGGGCTACCAACAGTTACACAAAAGCCAGCTAGGATGCTCGTTATTGAGAAAAAGAGAAAGAGCTATCAATACCAATACATTTTTGATGCGAAATACCGAATTGATTTTGCTGAAAGATCTCATTACAAAAGGAAGTATGGCGCCCCTTGGTCCAATGGAAGAAGACATTAACACAATGCATCGTTACAGAGGTGCATTAGTAGTGGAACAAGAGGGACCTTTTGAGCGAACAGCTTATGGATCCTACGTATTATTTCCCTGGAACCAAGAGGAAGCGTACGAGAACCATCCATTTTATAAAAGTATCGAAAAAGTAAATATCGGTGGTTTTCCATTCTTACCAAATGCAACAAGACTAGTCGAACAATTTCTAGATCATCTCATTGAAAAAAGCCTAGAAGAAATCATAAGAGAAGGCATCCTCCAAAGAGGAACAAAAGAAGAATGGCACTCCTCGCTAGAAGAAAAAGTATTAGTGGGCAGCGTGAAAACTGAAGCCGAATACGAAACATATAGAAAAAATGGCACGGAGAAAAAGGCGGTATCCAATACGTAGCAAAAATCAAACACATTCAAATGCAACAAAACGATGAGTATGTACATTTCGAACTAGAGCCATGGAAAAAACTAGACCGCCTCATCCGCCCAGTAGGATATGGCATTCAAACATACACAATAACAACTATGTCGCTATTAAAAGAAGTACAAGAACTTCCGGAACTCTTTATGAAATCAAAAGAAGAACGAACCCTTTGGAAAACGCTACGCCGTTTCACGAAGCAGGTTAAGGTTGAGCTTAATCATCTTAATTTGGATGAGGCTTCTTCTGTTAAGAATTATTATGTGCAGGATGTTCAGATTTGGGTTGATTATGAGAATGGGATTGTTATGGTAGGAAGAGATCGGCGAGTTAAAGAGGTGCCTTTGGAGTTGGTTGTTGGTAGGGGTTCGGTGTTGTTTAGGGAGGTTTTAGGGGTGTTGAATGTTAGGGAATAGTGCTTAGATACAAAGGGGATTAAGTAATGGATAAGAGACCGAATTTTTTTGTGGAACAAGTGGGTTTAAGTGAAGTGTAAAAATTGTTAAAAATGATGGATGTTCAATAGTTACTACTATTAAATTATAGATGCAATTGTTAAATATATTAGATAAATATTAGTTGGATAAAGTGTATTGTTAGCTATGGGAAGAAGAGCATATGAGGTATATGCTCTTCTTTTATTTATAGATAAAGTGTATATAAGGTTTAAATGATGATCTCTAACCTGTTAAGGTGGCGTTCTCCTTGCTGAGCTACGGGAGAAACGTTGGTTTAAAGGGCTCATTTGTATAAACGAAATTCTATTAAAAAAGCAATGGTTATTGTAAGTTCTGTGACCATTGGTGGCCACAAAATTATGTTCTTAGCTGTCTGTATAATGGTAAAAGGAATGATGTGACGCATTCCTTTTTTGTGTAGTCGAGGTTGTTTTTTCGCATTTTACAGCCTTCGTACTAGTACCCCAATTCAAACACCATCGTATATGATTTTGATGCAATACGAATATCTGCTATTTACAATGTTTATATTCTAAAATGATAAATTTCATTGGATTGTTAATCCCCTTAAACAGGATTATTTTAAAATAAATGTAGGCGCTATAAAAATTAATGCCGTTCCCATTTCATGCTAAAAGAAGGCAATAAATCAATAATAAAAAGGAAAGACAATGTACTTACTCCTAATTGAATTATTTCGCTTAGGAGTAAGTACACAAGAAATTGCACAAACTCTTCAAATTTCTGCAACTATTGTCAGAGATTACTTGAGAAAAGGGAAGTTAGGAAGAAAGGATATCCTTATTATCCGTAAATACAAGATAGAAGAATTGTTATAGCAAGTGGGAGAATATGCAACTTTAAATTTAAAAGTATAGCCAATAAACTGAAAGAAAAATGCCCCAGCTTAACTGCACTGTAGGTGTATATATACTATTATGTGCATTTTTTAAGGGAATTAAAGTAAGGCTAAATATGAGAGAGTAGTTATAATGGCTGTGTTCTTTGTGTATTCTCTTGATTTTTTAAACTACAAGCAAATTAGATTTAACATTTAGATAATTTTGTGTATTGATACATTAAAAAAAATGGAGTAGGATATACCTTTTTTGTAAAAATATACTAGATTATTATAGTTCTATTAGGAAAAATATGTGATAATTAGATAGTGTTAATTTGTCAAAAAGGGGATAGATAAAAGGTGAACATTTCTACGGATATATTTGAAGCAATTCAACATGATAAATTGGTATTCTTTATTGGCTCAGGGTTTTCAAAGGTTTTTGATTTTCCTGATTGGAAAGGATTAATAATAACAGTTTTAGAAGAACTAAAAAAGAACGATTCAAAATATGAAGGATTAATTAATTCGATGGGATTTTTTTCTGAAATTGAAATTTTAGAAAAAATTAAAAGTGCTGATGTAGGAAACAAAAGAGTAGTATATAAAGTTTTAGAAAATACATTCCAATTACCAGAAGATAAAGAGCGGTTGGTTAATCATCAAATTATTGGTGATATTACATCTAAAATTATTACAACAAACTACGATAAGTCAATTGAAACAGCGAACCCAACAATCAAGAAAATTGAGAAAACAAATGATTATCACTTAGCTAATTTAGATGAATTAGATGAGTATATATTAAAATTACATGGATCTGTGGATGAACCATCTAACTGTGTATTGTTCAGAGAAGACTATGATAAGTTATATAGC
Source organism: Bacillus cereus group sp. BfR-BA-01379 (assembly GCF_022663605.1). NCBI lineage: Bacteria > Bacillati > Bacillota > Bacilli > Caryophanales > Bacillaceae > Bacillus > Bacillus cereus group sp. BfR-BA-01379. The sequence goes on along the minus strand of NZ_JAKUFT010000052.1, from coordinate 11,941 downwards.
AATAATTCACCTATAATAGAAAGATTAAAGAATATAATATCAGATAATACAATAATTTTTTTGGGCTTTAGTTTATCTGATCCATTCGTAAAAATGCAATTTGAATACATTTATTCGCTGTATAAAGGATTAGGAAAAACGCATTACATGGTAACAACTCAGGATGAGAAGGGCTTGGAGAAATTTGGTGTATCTCAGATTAAATTAGATAGTTGGGCTAACACAAATGATTTCTTACAGTTATTATTAGAAAAAAAAAAAGTTATAGTGAAATAGCTGCTACTGTTGCATCAGCGGTCCCTGATAGTAAAATACAAGAAATTTTAAAAATACGGATAGCCATTTTAATAGCTAGTCCAATTGACAGAAACCTAGGCTATGACATCCAAAATATCATTAAAAATTTCTATAAAATGGATATCGAATTAAGCTATTACTATTTAACAGAGGATAACTTGAATAACTTAATTGATGTTGATTATATTTTTATTTTTTCAATGGTCATAGATGGCAAAATTATTATCGAAGATACGTATTTGAAAACCAATTTTGTAAGAATTTCTGAATTGGAAGATATGATAGGGGCAGAGGTACTTAGAGGTATTTTTATATTCTCAGAAAAAGATGTAGTTGAAGAAGATATAAAGGCAGTTGATTTACCTATAGTTTTTGTAAAGTACAATAATGATAAGGAACTAAAACAATTTCTATTTAAAGCCTTTAAGAAGAGAAATATTGACAACGTACTAAATTGTATGTGTATTAATAAAGAAAGGTTAGAGCTATTACAGATTAGACAAGGAATTCTAAAAGGAAAATTAAGAGAAAATAAGAACGGAAATTATGTTTCTGAGGAAATTAATTCTAGAAGGTTGACTAATTTTGTGGGCAGACTAACCGATATTGAAGATATATTAAGGAAAATATTAGAATTCAACAATCAAATACTTACAGTCAAGGGATCAGGTGGAATTGGAAAAACTACTTTAGTTTTAAAAGTCGCTTTAGAATTATCAAAAAGAGGTTATTTTGAAGAAGGGATTCATTTTATTGATTGTGAGTTTATTACTGATTATGAAATGTTTGAACAAAAAATAGCAAGTTGTTTTGATTTAGATAGATCAATAAATTTTAAAGAACATTTAGTCTGGAATTTTGGAATGCAAAATAAATTGATAATTTTAGATAATTTCGAATCATTATTGTATATTCCTGAAGTTAATGAAGTCAAAAAATTAGTTAATTTTTTATGTGATTTCTCTAAATGTATAATTACTTCTAGAGAGTGGGCTGGATTTGAATTTGAAAAAAAGCATGAGTTACGTTCACTCACTACAGATGAAGCGAACGAGTTATTTAGAAAATTATACATAACAAAAATTAATAAAGATGAAGAAAGAATGTTAAGAGAAGAAATATTAGAAAGATTATTAAATAATAACCCTCTTGCAATAAAAATAATAACTAAAAATATTCCGAAGAATATAAAGATGGAAAGTTTAAGAGATGAATTAAAAAATGCCTTTTTTGATACAATACAATTGGGATATAAAGAGATTTATAATCAAGATGTTGATTTAAATATTGAAAGGTCTGATTCATTATTTCATTCCATTAACTATTCATATGTTAGACTTACAATAAAAGAACAATTAGCTTTGGAAATGTTATCCTTATTTCCAGATGGAATACATTTAGATAATTTTAGAAGCTTTTTTAATTCTCAAGAATTCAAATTAGATGTAAATAAAATAACTTACAAGGAAATAAAGGCATTAGAAGATAAATCATTAGTCGAAATGATTGGACCTATGGTAAAGTTGCAATCAATAATCGGAAGGTTTGCAGAATTTAATTTTGAAAAGAGGACTTTAAAGGAAAAAAAACCTTATTATAAGAGAGCTTTTCAATTTAATTACTTTTTACTTAGTTTAATTAATTCTCTTCAGGTTTTAAATGGAAAAAAATCACTTGTTATATATGATCAAAACATTGGTAATCTGCGAAAGTGTCTTAATTATATTGTTGATACGGATGTTAGTGAGGTGGAAAAATTCACATATTTAGAAGCTTTACAAAAACCTGTAGGATTAATAGAAATATCAACTAAACTAATAAATGATATTGAAAAAATTAAGAATCATTTTAATAGAAGAGAGGAACAAATTTATTTTCAAACATGTGTATGCAGGTTAAGATATTATAAAGGTGAGTTTGTTAAAGCCTATAAAGATTTAAATGATATTGTTCCTTTTGAAGAAATTGGAGGATTATTGAAATCAAAATCTAACATGTCTTGTCAAACTGGTCTCACAGCTTTAAGTATATACCTCTATGAAGGGAAAGATGCTGAAGGATTAGAATTGTTGTTAGATAACTGGGGTAGTTTTAATGGGGACGCAATAAGTGATGTTCTATTTAAATTGGGCTATTATAAAGCACTAAGTGGCATTAAACGAGAATTAAAGTTTATGTATTTAGAGGCTTTAGTAAATCAAAAAGAAATAACAATTGATGAGCTTAATTCATATATTAGAAGTCTGTTTAAAAAGGCACACCTAGAAAAAATGCAAACTACATATATTAAAGCTAAGCATTGGAAAGTCAACTTAGAAGAGGTTGAAGAACTTGTGGTAACCAACCCTTATACCATGGGGTTAAAAAAATTAATGAAAGCGTTTGTTATAGAAGACGAAGAGAAAAGGATTTTATTGTATAAATCAGCAATAGATGACTTGCAGCATATCAAATACTATTATATAGAAGCAATATATTTATTTGCTAAATATCTTAAGGAAATAGAGTTTGAAGAATATAAAGATTGGTATGATAAGGGATTAAAACTTGCAGAGGGACATAGTTATAGATTTTTAATACATCAGTTTAAGTGTTTAGAAAAAGAGAATAATATAGAGTATAATGAAGATGATTATCCTACCACTATAATAATTGAAGAAAAATATATTAAAGAGATAAATAAACACATTAGGGAGAGTTATAAAAAATCTATGGATAGATTTCATGATTTAACCAAAGTTTAGAGAATTCTCTATATTGGAAATTATATGTAATGATTGAGTATGTATTAGCCGAGCGATTATACTGAGGGTGGGCATCGGTTATATACGAAAGATGATTTGTATGTGCTGCAAAAAATGCAAACGTTTTATAATAATAAGGAATTAAAAGAAAAGTTCGATCGGCGATTTATGGATGTAATAGGGAAGTTGAAAAAGTATAAGGAAGAAGAGAAGGATCCGAGTCATCAAGATGTTCAAGTTATTTTGAAGGAATTTTTTAATTTAATAGAAGAGGTAACAAACTTTCTTGATACACCTCAAAGCGATATAGAGGATATAATCCAAAAATCAAACCTCCCACTATCCGAATTCCCAGCTCTCTTCACAACCGAAGAAGAAAACTATATAAAAGAAGCAATGAAGCAGTTTAACACCTAGTTAAACTGCTTTTCTATTATAATAGAAGAAAAACCAAACGGAGGAAATCCCATGCCAACCTACAACAAACTAATCCGAAACAAAATCCCACAAATAATAAAATCCAACGGAAAAACACCCACAACAAGAATCCTACCCGAAGACGAATACATAGAGGAACTCTGCAAAAAAACACAAGAAGAACTAACAGAATACATCGAAGCAAAAACAAAACCCGATAAACTCGAAGAACTATCCGACCTACTAGAACTAATAAACGCCCTAGCCGAACACGAAGGCACAACACTAGAAGAAATCAACAACATCCGCAAAAAGAAAGCAGAAGAACGAGGTGGCTTTTCAGATCGAGTGTTTCTAATCGAAGTAACCGATAACTAGCCCCTCCTAAGCCCCTTACAAGCCCCTACCAAGTAATAAATCACTAAGAAAAAACACAACAAAACAAAAACACCAACAAACACCGTAGTAGGAGTCGAAAAAAAATTTGAAATAACACGCCAAAAACCCGGCCCTCCTTCCTATATATAGTACAAAGAGGAAATTTTCATTTTTGAATTAGGACGGGAGGAATTGGGATGGCGGTGTATCGTACTGTGCAGGTGAATTTTTGGCAGGATGATTTTGTTTTGGATTTGACGCCGGAGGAGCGGTACTTTTATGTGTATTTGTTGACTTGTTCGAAGACGACGCAGTGTGGGATTTTTCCTTTTCCGAAGCGGTTAGCTGAGATGGAGACGGGTTATAATCGGGAGACTGTTGATAAGTTGGTGCAGCGCTTCATTGATTATGGGAAGATTCTTTATGATGCGGATACACGGGAGTTATTCGTTTTAAATTGGCTTCGTTATAATCCGGTGACGAATACGAATGTGGAGAAGTGCGTTCTTCGTGAGCTTAAGGGTGTGAAGAATAAGGAGTTTGTACATATGTTTCTTCAGAAGTGCGTAGAGGAGGAGCTGAATGTTCCGATGCTTTTAGCGCATTTCGGTATGCCGATTGATTTGGCTGTGGATGATGTTGAGCCAGTTTGTGAGGAGACAGAGGCGGAAGAAGAGGTTATAGAGGAAGAAACGGGAAGTCGCGTGTTTTCTTTTTATGAGCAACATTTCGGTAGTTTGTCTCCGCATACGGTGGAGGAATTAAGTGCGTGGATGGAAGATTTGTCAGAGGAGCTTGTGCTGAAGGCTCTTCAAATTGCGTTTGAGAATAATAAGCGGACGGTTGCTTATGTGAAGGGGATTTTGAGAGGCTGGCACGGGAAAGGATTTACGAAAGTATCTGAGGTTGAGGCTGATACGACGAGCTTTAGGAAGAAGGAGTCGTCTGTTAGTACGGGGGAGACGGAGGAGTTTTTGGCGAGGTGTGAGGAGTGGGAGAAGAATGCGCCATCTGAGGAAGAGTTGCAGCGCTTTTTAGCGGAGCGCGGGTGGCGGCCATGAGTATTCAAAATGTGGAGGCGGAAAAGACGGTGTTAGGTTCTCTACTAATTGATGGAGATCTTATTAAGGAGTGCCGTTTGACGGAGCAGTATTTTTCGCTGTCGGTGCATAAGTCTATATTTCAGTTAATGCGAAAAATGGAAGAAGAGGGGCAACCAATTGATCTTGTGACGTTCATTTCTAGGGTAGATCCGAAGTTTTTAGAGGGGATCGGGGGAATGGAGTATTTTATAGGGTTAATGGATGGTGTGCCTACAACTGCCAACTTCTCTTATTATGAGGGGCTTGTTCGAGGTGCCTGGAAAATGTATCAGGCGGGTGTTCTCGGGCACAAGATGGGAGAGCGCCTTATTGCGGAGAAGAGTGAGAAAATTATTGGTGAGACGATTACGGCACTTTGTGAGTTAGAGGAAAAGGACTGTGTATGTGAGTTTGATTTGAAGGATGCGCTAGTTGATTTATATGAAGAGCTTCATCAAGATGCGAAAGAGATTACGGGTATTGAGACTGGTTATACATCGCTAAATAAAATGACGTGCGGATTGCAGGAAGGTGATTTTGTCGTTCTTGGTGCGCGTCCTTCTATGGGGAAGACTGCGTTTGCGCTAAATGTTGGACTGCATGCGGCGAAGTCTGGAGCGGCGGTAGGATTGTTTTCATTAGAGATGAGTAGTAAGCAATTGTTAAAAAGGATGGCGTCTTGCGTGGGCGAGGTGTCAGGGGGAAGGCTGAAAAATCCGAAGCATCGTTTTGCGATAGAGGACTGGGAAAAGGTGAGTAAGGCATTTGCGGAAATCGGGGAATTACCATTTGAGATTTACGATAACGCCGGCATTTCGGTGCAAGATATTTGGATGCAAACTCGTAAGTTAAAGAGGAAACACGGTGATAAGAAGGTTTTAGTTCTTGTAGATTACTTGCAGCTTATTATGGGTGATCCGAAGCATAAGGGCAATCGGTTTCAAGAGATTAGTGAAATCTCTCGTAAACTTAAACAATTAGCACGTGAATTAAATGTTTGTGTAGTGGCGTTGTCACAATTATCTCGTTCGGTAGAAGCACGGCAAGATAAGCGACCTCTTTTATCTGATTTAAGAGAGACGGGACAAATTGAACAAGATGCGGATGTCATTATGCTTATGTATCGTGAAGATTATTATGATAAGGAAACGGTGCAGAAAGAGATGACGGAGATCCATGTGGCGAAGCACCGGAATGGGCCTATTGGTAGTTTTAAGTTGAGGTTTTTGAAAGAGTTTGGGCGGTTTGTGGAGGGGGTAAAGTAGTAAAAGGGCAAGGAAAATAGTATCTGCATGTGAATCAAAGTTGTAACGCTAATTTCATAAGTTATATAATAAAGAAAATGGTAACTAATAGTTAAGGGGGATTAGCTATTGGCAGGGAATGATATTTCTTATCATAATAAAGATATTCTTATGAAGTTTTTAAGTGAATGTTATAGGGATAAAGGGCTTGAAGCATATGGATTATGCAAATCAAATTATGTATCGTTATTATAATAAGAATAAAGAGTTACCGGATATTCGAATCGTGGTTATTTATACAAGTGAGGTAATGAATCCAATAGAAGAAATAGATGTATCTAGTATACGTTTAAATTCCAAAGCGGTTTTACTAAGCGAATATAATGGTGATGCTATCCTTCAAAAGGTTATTAAAAAAATGGAAGAAGGAAAATCTTTGACGGATGAAGAAACCATGAAATTAATACTTGTACCACTTATGCATAGTAGAGAAAAAAGACAAATTTTAATTGAGAAGACGATAGAAGTAGCAAAATGTATCTCCGATGAGCAAGAACAAATTCAAGTTATTGCTGGAATTCGTGTAGCTACAGATAAATTTATTGATGAAGACTACGCGAAAAAAGTAAAGGAGTGGTTACGGATGACAAAAGTGGGTCGTTTATATGAACAGGAGAAGCAAGAAGAAATTGATAAAGCACTTTCGGCAGCTGGAATGCTCTTTAAAGGAATGAGTATAGAGGAAGTGGCTAAGAAATTAGATGTAACAATTGAAAAGGTGAAAGAGTGGGAGAAGCGTTTGTCCCATTAAAAGGGAGCAATGTTTAGTATTGCTCCTTTTTTATTTCTTGTGACATAATGCGACAAAATTTGAGCCATAACTTTGTTAAGAGAGGCTTGGGAATCTTACCTTATATGTAATGGAAGGTAGTTGGATAAAATAGCAACGGTGACTTTGGAGCAAGTATATGGGATAATGTCGCCGGAAATTTGCTTAAAACACAAATAGGAATGAAGTAAGGAGCGGGGATTCAAAATGAAACGTACAACAGAATTTGTATTAGGACTTATTGGTGGTATTTTCGGTATTTTATGTGCATTTATTGCTTTATTTATTGGGGGAGTCGCTTCTGCTATGGAGGGAGAAGGAGCAAGTAATGTTATAGGTTTAGGCTGGGCAGCAGTTGCTTTATCAGTTGTGGGTATCGTTGGATCAGTTATGGTAAAAAGCAAAGCGAAATTTGGCGGTGCTATGATGACAATCGCTGCAATTGGAGGATTTATTTGTATTTCTTTCATTTATATTTTACCTGCAGTTCTGCTATTAATCGGTGGGTTAATGGGAATCTTTCGTAAAGAGAAAGTGGCAGTGTCTGCATAGATTCATCTAATAAAAATAGCCGACTAGAGTCGGCTATTTTTATTAAGTTAAATACGAAAATTTTTTGATTTGTTCTTGTAAATGTTTATTAACTGGGGGAGCTCTTCAACATTAAAACACCAGTATCATTTAGATAAATACTGGTGTAGGGCGTGAAAAATTATTTCCCCATAAAGAAAGATTTTCTCTCTGTAGTGATCCATTGCTCCAAATCGTCTTGGCTACGTCGGACAAGTCGGTTCACTAACACATCATGCCATACATAATCCTCTAATAGATATATATGAACTGGATCATCTGTATAAAAAGCAACATTACGCTCTTCAAGTGATGGTCCATAAATCATCTCTTTAGAATCTATGGATAAAATAAACCAATGTTCTGTAGAGCGAGTTTCTGTATAGGGTGTGATACGATGGGCTTCTAGATTTTTAATTGGATTTTCAACATGTAAGGTAATACCTTGTACTGTAACTTTATCAGATACCGCAGATAGTTCCTCTTTTAATGCTTCATACATCTCATCCCACATTGAAATGACAATACGTCGTTCTGCTTTTTTTATTAATGTCTGACAATAGCTAATGATTGTTTTTTTGTCTTTTAAAGTAATCACTCGATTATCCGTTTTTTCCTCGGAAGTTTCTAGTTTTTTTAATGAGTCACTGATTCCTTCATAAGTAGACTGCCATTCTGATTGAGCCTTTTGTAAAAAGATTTCAACAGGTAGAGGTGAATAGCGAGTGGTGTCATTTATTTCTTCCTTCATGACAATTCCTTTTTCTACAAGGTTACCTAGAATCTCATAAATTCGTGCTCTTGGGACACCTGAATCCTTACTCACTTGGTAGGCTGTGACAGGCCCCTGTTTAACAAGAGATACATAAGATTTAGCTTCATATTCATTAAAACCCATTTTTTTAAGCTGTTGCACTATGTAGTCCACTTTTTCGTCCTCCGATGTTTACTTTTATCCCGCTTTAATGGGCAGTAAGACCCCCACCTCAAAATTCAGCGAAAGCAAAGAAGTTAGGTGGGGGATCAACTGCCCATAAAAGTCCGATTGGTTCAACTAATAATCAGTGGGGGATGAAGAAAATCCCCACTGATTAAAGTTTCACTTTATATTTTAACGTTACAATAACTGTTTACATTTAGCAAATTATTAGTTACTATTCGAATAGTGACTAAAGGGGAGGTTAATAGTATGGAGTTTTCTTTAGACCCATCAGTATTCATTATTTTGATTGCTTTTGGATTTTTAGCTGCATTTATTGATTCAGTTGTAGGTGGTGGTGGACTGATCGCCTTACCCGCTTTATTATTTACAGGACTGAATCCAGCAAGTGCAGTAGCTACGAATAAACTAGCGTCGACAATGGGGTGTGCAACTAGTAATATTGTGTTTTATCGTTCTGGTAACCTTGATTTGAAATCGGCTTTTAAATTAGTTCCACTCACTTTCATAGGTTCTATAATAGGGGCATGGACCGTTCATTTAATGAACCCAGAAGTACTGAAGCCATTGATGCTGATTATGCTTGGTGCGGTTGCTATTTATACGATATTCAAAAAGGATTGGGGTAGTATTTCCACTCATAAGAAATTGTCTGGTCGACACGTCATTATTTTTACTTTTTTTATTTTTGCTATCGGTTTTTATGATGGATTTTTAGGTCCTGGAACAGGTTCGTTTTTAATGTTTTCTCTTTTATTTATTGGATATGATTTTTTAAAAGCAGCAGGTAATGCGAAGCTTCTTAATTTAGGAAGTAATGTTGGTGCGTTGTTGATGTTTATGTGTGTAGGGCAAGTAAACTATGCGTATGGTTTTATAATGGGGATTGCTCAAATTGCTGGAGGGATTGTTGGCTCCAAATTTGCTATAAAAAAAGGAAGCGGGTATGTTCGTGCTCTTTTCATTACAGTAACTTGTTTATTGTTAGCGAAAAATCTGTATGACTATGTGCAGTAAGTAATGTAGAAAAGGTTAACTATGCAGGCTACATAAATATAATAGTTCCTTGTAACATGTTTTAGATGCTACCTTATTCGAAGATAGCATCTAAAAAAATTAAGGTAAGAGGGTGAAAATAATACAAACGAATATTTTCGGGGTATGTTTATGTACTTTAGCGAAATAACTATTCCATATTTTTCTTATAATTAGGTCGCAATACACTCTTAAAATCCACCTCAGCAATCAACACACTCACTAATATAAGTGTCGCGCCTAAGTATCCTTTTCCGGTAAGTGTTTCACCTGTGAAAACGAAAGCGAAACCAGCTGAAAAGACAGGTTCTAATGAGAGAATAAGCCCTGTATGTGTAGGCGTCGTGTATTGCTGGGCGATTACTTGCACGATGAAAGCGACTGCGGTGCAAAAGATGCTTAAGGCTAAGATGATGAGCCATGAGTTGGTTGTGCTAGGAAGCTTTGGTGTTTCGATAATGAATGAAAAAATAAGACTAAATAGGCCGACGAAACCGAGTTGTATGACGCCAAGTACAATGGAGTTCACATGTTTCGTTACACTGCCAGTGATGATGACGTGAATCGCATAAAATAAGGCTGACAGTATGCAAAATATATCGCCATTACCGATCTTGAATTCGCTCGTTAATGTTAATAAGCCGATTCCTATTATCGTTAGAAAGATTCCTACTATCACTTTCTTTTCCGGAATGTGTTTCAAAAATATAGCTGATAATATCGGAATGAAAATGACTGTGAGACATAGTAAGAATCCAGCATTAGAAACACTCGTATACTTTGTGCCGAATGTCGCGAAAATGTAAACGATAAATAAGACAGAAGCGAGTATAAATGCATATTTTATAGTTTTAAAATCGATTTTGAATAAATGTTTGTAAAATATTAAACCTGATAAAAGAAAGGCGATAATAAATCGTAATGCGATTAAGTTGTATTCTTCTATGCCTTCAAGTCCAACCTTCGTAAGTAAGATGGATGCACCCCAAAAGAATGTAACTAGTAGTAGCCCTAAATCCGCTTTTAATTGTAGTTTCATTTCTATTCCCTCGTTATGTATAAATTTTAGAATCCCATACCCCTATCCCCATTTTATATTTTAATATTAATTCTGAATATTTGTAACTTAAATTTATCGACGTTTTACCCCAAGTTAACGGGCAGTAAAACTCCCACCTCAAAATTGGGTTTTAGCAAAGAAATTAGGAGGGAGTCGGGCTGCCTGTAAATGTCCGATTGGTGAGGGTTGATTATAGTTTCACTTTATAAGGAGGATGCAAATGAAAGTTATCATCTTTGGAGCGACAGGTATGGTCGGTCAGAGTGTATTACGAGAAAGCTTATTAAATGAGGAAGTAAAAGAAGTCGTAACGATCGGTAGAAAACGTACGAATGCGATGCATGAAAAATTAAATGAAATTGAGCTTACAAATGTGGCTGACTTATCGTCTATTGAAGAAAAAATAGCCGGATTTGATGCATACTTCTTTTGTTTAGGTGTTTCTTCTCAAGGGATGAAGGAAGAGGAATATACAAAGGTAACGTATGATTTAACGTTATCTGCCGCAAATACATTAGCGGATTTAAATCCAAACATGACGTTCATTTACGTATCTGGTAGCGGCACAGATAGTACAGAAGCAGGACGTACGATGTGGGCGAGAGTGAAGGGACGAACGGAAAATGAGTTATTACGTTTACCTTTCAAAGCTGCGTATATGTTCAGACCAGGATTAATCATCCCGGTAAATGGTGTGAAATCAAAAACGAAATTATATCAATTGATGTATGATGTGATGAAGCCTTTTAATCCACTATTGAAGAGATTTGGCAGTGTAATAGCTTCAGAACAATTAGGAAGAGCGATGGTGCGAGTTGGGAAGGATGGATATGCTCATTCGATTATTGAGAGTTCGGATTTGAAGAAGATTGGTATGTAATAGTATGTATATAAAAGCCCAGTTTGGAGGGGCTTTTTTTCTATGTAAAATTTCATTTGTTTTGTTTACATAATATCTTTACAATCATTTGATAAAATATATGTAACTGCATATTGTGAGGGTGGATGGTTATCCCTTCTTTCTATTCGGAAGGAAAGGAGGTGATAATATGGAGTTTTTGATTGATCTTGTAAAAGAATTTGTAAAAGCGACTGTACGCGAAGTTTCAGCGTATTTTTTGCGGAAGCAACTTCTGGATAAGGACAACAAAAAACCCACTCCGCGCCGTCACAAGCAAAAGGGTGGGTTCCGCAAAAAGAAATAGCTTATAATAACCACCACCCTAAGCGGTAGCAGTTAGGGAAGAGATGTGAGCGCATCTCTTCTTTTTATTATATGCCAATTTATTCGCTGTCACACTTATATAGTATTCTACCGAAAATATATCATACTCCTATTTTGTGG